>CAZSBW010000154.1:0-6583 GCA_964604815.1 uncultured Salinivenus sp.
CTCATCGACTTCACGCAATACCGGGCGGAGGCCCCCGGGTCGATGCTCTTGTCGGCGTAGGTGGTCGCGTTGGGACCGGTTTCCTCTAGGACACGTCCGTCCTTCAGAATCTGATAGCCCCCCTCCCGCTCGGACCGGTCCACCCAGGTGACGGTGACACTGTCCTGATACGTGTCGGAGGCGCTCACCGAGCCGGGCGGAAGGATTTTGGCGAAGCCCGTGTCGTCGTCCGTTTCGGAGGTGCCGTACGCATCAAAAGCAGAGACCAGGTACGTGTAACGGACTTCCAGGTCGGCGTCCGTGTCCTCGAAGCTCGTGATGTTGGAGCCCGTTTCGCCGGCGAGCGTCGTGTCGCCCGAGGGACTGATGCGCCGGAGGCGATAGCCGTCCTCGGCGCCGGAGTTGTCCCGCCACGTCACAGTTACCGCCCGCTCGGCGGTCCCGTCGGTGGCGTCGACGCGGGTGGGCTTCTCCAGGGTCCGACGACCTGCGTCGCTCCCTGCACTCGTCGAGAGGGTGTCGCCCTCGAACCGAACGAGCGCCTCTACGCTGTAGCGGTAGTCCCGCCCCGGGGTGCCGGTGGTGTCGAGCAGAACGATTTCGTTGCGAACGGTGGTGTGGAGGCGCGTCGAGTCGCTGGTCGCGGGCGTGCCATTCTCAGTCAGCGGGCGACGGTAGATCCGGTATCCGACCTCCACTGACGACTCGTCCGTCCATTCCACACGGACGCGATTCTCAAACTCGTCCTCCGTCGCGGACACGTCGGTGGGCTTCAGCACCTCGCGGCTCCCGAAGTCGCACGTCCGGGCCGACTCGGCGCCGTTACTCGTAAGACCCGCCACGCAGTATTCATGCCGGGTGTTGGGCTCGGCGTCCTCGTCCACGTACTCGGTTTTGGTGTTGGCGGGCGTGGCGATGGGGGTAAAGTTGGTTTCGCCCACCTTCTTCCGATACACGCGGTACAGCGCCGAGCGGGTGGCCGGGTCCGACCACGTGATCGTGACGCGGTCCTCGGCGGTCGAGTCGGTCGCGGTCACGTCTTCGGGGGCGAGGATCACGCTCCGCGTGCCCAGGTCGCAGGCGTCGACCGAGCGGCCCACGGGATCGGTCCCCGCCAACTGAGTGCGCGCCCCTTCCTCCGTCGTCGCCACGACGCAGTACGTGTACGCCTGCCCCGTCTCGGCGTCGGCGTCGGTGTAGGTGGTGGCGTCCGTGTCCAAGGTCGCGATCTGCGTCATCGCCGTCGAGTCGGGACTGCCCGTTTGATCTCCGCCCTGCCGGTAGACGACGTAGCTGTTCTCTACGTCTGCCTCGTCCTCCCACTCCAGTTCCACCCGGTCGTCGTACCGCTCGTCGGTCGCCTCGACGTTTTCCGGCGCGGCAAGGGTCCCCGCACTCCCCTCCGAGCACGTAGGCGCGGACTCAACGAAGCCCTCCTGCCGAATAACGCAGTACGTGTACGTCGTCCCCGGCGTGGCGCTGGTATCCTCGTACGTCGCGACGGCAGGATCCGCGAGCGTCGCAATTTCATTCCCGTCGCGCGTGATCCTGAAACCCGTGGTGCCGGTCCCGTCGTCGGTCCAGTCGAGCACGACGCGATCGTCGTAGTGGCCGGCCGTGGCGGAGAAGGAGGCCACCGGCACTACCTCCGCGAGCCGCCCGACGTCACACGTTTGCTCGCCCTCTCCGTTGGCGTCGTAGGGAGCCACGCAGTACTCGTAGTCCGTGCGCGGGGCCAGTGTCGAGTCCTCGTCCACGTAGCTCCGCGAATTGACGTTGAGGTCGGCAACCTGGGTGCCATTTCGGTAGACGTGGTATCCCGCTTCAACTTTCGATCGGTCCTCCCAGGTGATTTCAATCTTATCGGTGTACTGCTCGTCGGACGCCGCCACGTCGACCGCCGCATTGAACGACCGTCCCCCGTCATCGCAATCGTAGGTGTAGGTGCCGTTCGTGGTTTCCACCTCCAGGCAGTAGGTGTAGGTCACGTCCGACTCGGCGGTCTCGTCGGTGTACGTGGAATCACCCGTCGAAAGATAAGAAAGGTTTGTCCCGTTGCGCGTGACGCGAAGCAGTGCCGATTCCGGCGCGAAGCCCGACGGGTTCGGCCAGGTCAGTTCAATTCGGTCCTCGTATAGATCGTCGGAGGCGCGCAGGGAATTTAGCGAAAAGGGCGTTTCGGTGGAGGTGAGAACGGCGCCTCCCTCGACGAGTCCATAAATGTCATTCGGGCCCTGGTCTTGCAGGGCAGGGGAACCAAGCTGCTGCCCGAGTTCGTCGGCCGGGTAATAGGCAAGCAGGTCGGACTCGGATCCCGACAGGGGATGCCAGAGCGTGTGTTGGATGTCCGCTTGCGTACGCATCCCATCCCAGAATCGGAGGTCGTCGACCTGTCCAGCAAAGTACGCGGTCCGACTTGCGTTCGTGCCCACCCGAACCGAATCGTCGGTCGGTTGCGGCGCTGCGTCCACCGACGCCGTGCCCTCGGCCCTCCCGTCCACGTAGATGGTCTTTTCGCCCTCTACGTCGTCGTAGACGACCGCCACGTGATGCCACCCCCCGTCATCGAGGAGCGAGCTGCCGCCCAGCGTATCTCTGGAAGTCGCCCCTCCGTGCCCCGTGACGAAGGCAACCTGGCTCGACGTTCCCTCGCGCCGAATTTGCCAGTGATCCCCTTTCGTGACGAGCGGAGCGGCCTCCGTGTCGAATCCGCCGTCGACCTGTACCCAGAACGCGATCGTGAACCCGCCGTCAAAATCAAAAGGCGACTCCTCTTCCACCACCACCGCGTCGTCCTGCCCGTCGAGGACAAGGGCCTGCGGAGACGTCGTGGACTGTGCATGTCCCGTTAGAGGCCCCCACGCCCCCATCACAATCCAGAGGGCGAAGAGGAAGAGAAATCGGCTCCCATGATTCTGAACGACGCGATACGGCGATGGCCTCGACAACAACGCCCCCAGACGAGCAAGCATGAACGGAAGAGACGAGATACGAAAGAAAACGGTGGGAGAGGAGGTCAGAATCTCAGGCAGCGCACCGGATCCCGACGGATGTCCGAAAGAATGGTGGGATTCTCTTTTGGACGTCCGTTTTTCGACGCACTGGAGAACTGACGCAGTTTACACTAAATCAAATTTAGAACTCGAAAACATTCAAATTCGAGGCGCTAATCGACTAATCCAAGTTGAGCAATGGCTGTCTCGCTACCACGTTACGGTGTAGGTGAGACTTACCGTTCGACCGCGCCCCGGGGTGTACTCGGAATTGACGTTCGAGAACTGCGATCGAACGGGAAAATAATAGGTGCCGAGCAGATTTTTCCCCCCAATTCTCAGGTCGCCGGGTCCCACGCTAACCCGTCCTGATAGATCGACGAGCGTGTACGAGTTAATCCGGCCGTGGCCATAGCTCTCATCGTCGAAGCGATCGCGAGCTCCGACGTGCAGCACCTGCAGGTACCCGCTCCATCTGCCTCCCGACTCAACCTTTACGTACCCCGTCGTTTTCGATGGGGAAATGCGGGTGCCCGGCAGATAAGACTCGTAAATGCCGTCGGCGTTGGGGTCGCGTCGGCCTTCTTGCCAAGTGAAGGTGCCCCCGATCTCAACGAGTTCCAGTAGCTGCACGTCCGTCGTCACCTCCGCGCCGTAGACGCGCTCCGGGGCCTGGATGAGGCTCAGGTCCGTGGGGGCGCCGTACCTGCTGCCAAGCTGGGAGGTGTTGTAAAAGCCGGTCACCGATAGGTCTATAATCGACATGTCGAACCGGGTCCCGCCCTCGTAGCTGTTCACCGTCTTGGCTTCCGGCTGAATCTGGGAGACGGAAGCGGCCGAGGTGGAACGAAGCAGGCGTCCCACGTCGCTCACCGAGAATCCTTGGTCGAACGAGAGAAAGACCTCGACCGGCTCCGTCACCGAATACACAGCCCCGGCGTTCACGACGGTCTCCCTGTAGGTGAGGGTGCCGCCCGCCACATTGTTCTCCTCAAAGAGCGTCGTGAAGTCATCGACACGGAGCGAGAAGGCTTCGTGGCGCACCCCGCCGCGCAGCGTCAGACGATCATTGAGCGAGAAGCGCACCTGCGCAAACGGGGCCACACTGGTTTGCGTCATGGGGGGCACGTAGGTGCGCCCATTCTCCAACGGCTGCGCCGTGCGGTCCCAGAGCGCGTCCACCCCCCACGTCACTTCGCGCTTCCAGTCGCTCCCGAGGGGCGGGAGAGGCATCGTCACGTCGGCCCGCGCCCCGAGCTTGGTGGATTCAACGAAGGACTGTCCCCCGCCCGGAAACGGCTCGCCAACACCCGGAACGTCCCCCTCCCTGTAGGCAAAGCGCGTCAAATAGTCCTGAGCGTAGCCCTGGACCCTCAGCGTACTCCCCAACAGATCGGAGTGCTCGTATTGGAGGCGGCCGACGAGGTTCTGCGTTCCCGGATCGTCGCCCGGAAACGTTGCCTCGGACGTGGCAGCAGTGGGCGTTTTGCCAAATGTTCCCGGCTCCCGTCCGTACTCCATACTCTGCAAAATGGAGTAATAGCTCACCGTGGCCGCTAGGCGCTGGGCGTCCGCCAAGGGACGATCCACCTTGCCGAAAAGACTGATCTCGGTCGCCCCTGCGCGCCCGCCCCGTCCGTACGGATCCTGAGGAATGAGTTGCTTCTTTCCATCATAGAACTGCCCCCGTCGCTCGTAGCTGCCGCCGACAACGTACCCAAAGCCCCCGGCCCGACCCGCCACGGACTGGTGCAAACGCCCAGTGAAGCTCTCCTGCAGGTCAGCCGTGGAGCTCCGGATCCCAACCTCCGTGGTTGCCTCCAGACTGGGAGACGGATCCTTCGTGATGAGGTTGATCGCTCCCCCGGTCGCTCCGTGCCCATAGAGCGCACTGCCCCCCCGCACGACCTCGACCCGATCGATGACCGCAGGACTCACGGTGCGGAGGACGCGGTGGACATCACGCAGGGGCGTGTTCTGGGGCACGCCGTCAATCATGATCAAAGGGGTCCGTCCTCGCATCCCTTGGCCGAAGGTGCCGAGAGACGCACTGCTGGGAGCCAGGCCGGGCACCTTCTGGGCGAGCATGTCGCCGAGGTCACTCGTGATGGACTGTTGCCTCTCCAGTGTCTCGGTGTCGAGAATGGAAACCGAGGACGCAAGCCCGCCCATGGTCTCACGGCTGCGAGGCGCCCTCACCACGATGTCGTCCAGCCCGTACTGCGTCTTTGCAAGCTGAACCGACAGGGTGCGCTGGGCATTCCCGCGGAGGTCCACCACTTTCTTCACCGTTTCGTAGCTGACGGCCGAAACCCTGAGTGTATACCGGCCCGCCGGCATACCCTCCAGCGAAAAAGCTCCCCCCGCATTCGTTCTCGTTCCAGTCACTCGCTCCCCATCGTCGGGCTGTTCGAGAATAACCGAGGCTTCCGACACCGGTTGATTCCGCGTGTCGAGCACGGTGCCCTGGATGGCGGCCGTCTGGGCTTGCGTCTCCGGAGCGAACCAGAGGATACCGACGAGAATGAAGAGGGGGGAACAGAGGAGGTGAGAAAGACGCATCAGGGCGGTGGGATGACCGGTGGGAATAGATGTCCCAAATCTATTCGTGGTCCAGCAAGAGACTCAAGGGACTCACTGACGATTCATAGAATGGCCGCTCACCCTCGTTAGATGGGCCTACCACCTCCCTCAGCAATTTTGTGAGACGCTTCTCACTCCAATCGCGGTGATCGTCGGCGGCGCTGTACTGAGGCCGCAGGGCTGCTTACCGGACAGTCTTGAATTACGTCCCGAAAAATCCCTCGGCAGGTCATCCCGCACCCCGATGCAGGCAATCTAGATTGCCAGGATCTTTTTAGGGTGAGCATCGCCGAATTTGGAAAGATCCACGAACGCATTCGGGATGACGTGCCTAAAATCCGGGATTTTTCGGGATATCGGTCAATCGACGGTGGAAGCTGTCCGGTAGCCAGGCCGCAGGGCATATTCCCGGCGCGAGTTGTCGTCGGGAGGGCCTTCGCTTTCTTCAGCGAGAACGCGGACCCGAATGGCGATGCAATCGAGCGGGAAAATTCGCCGGTCGAAGGCCCAGACGCGTTCGGGGGCCTCTTCAACCTGTTGCCGAGGGAGGAAAGACACGCCCGGCGTACAGCCTTGTCTCTACCGAAACTCCTTCTCCTTGCTCAGCACGCCCGGCAGGTCCGTAACGCCGAACGGGCCGTGGCGGTAGAGGAACGGCTCGCCGTAGGTGGCGCCCACCTTGTAGCCGTAGGTGCGGGCCCGCGACTTCACCCACTCGAAAAACTCGGGATTGGACACGAACGTCTCCGGCTCGTCCTCGCTCGCCTCGTAGTCGGGATTGTGGAACTGCGACTTGAACGCCTGCAGCGCCTCGATGCGCCGGTCCCACACGTCCGTCACGTCCACCACGAGGGTCGGCTCAAAGGGCACGGCCTGCATGTAGTGAAGCACGTGGTGGGGGCGCCAGGGCTCTTGCGGGGCGCCGTCCGGCCCGGTGGTTTCGATCTCTTTAAGGCCGCTGTAGTAGAGGGCGTCGGTCGAGAGCGCGGCGGCGTCCTTGTGGTCGG
>CAZSBW010000155.1:0-6547 GCA_964604815.1 uncultured Salinivenus sp.
ATCCACCGCTCCAACCTCATCGGCATGGGCGTGCTGCCCCTCCAGTTTGCCGACGGTGAGGACGCCGATTCCCTCGGGCTGGACGGAACGGAGACGTTCGACATTCCGGTGGGCAACGACTTAGAACCGGGCCAGGAAATCACGGTCACGGCCACCGCCGAGGACGGCACCGAGACGACCTTCACGGCCATCAATCGATGCGACACGCCGATCGAGGTGGACTACTACCGCAACGGCGGCATCCTGCACTACGTCCTGCGGGACTTCGTGCGGGAGGAAGCGGTGGCGGCCTAATGCACAGGCTCGAGCCAATTCCTTCGGAGGGAGCCCTGAAGCCGCGAACTGCGAACCGCTCCGGGCGTCCCCTGGAAATAGCGAAACGGGTTCAACCGGAAACCACCCGCCGGGCGGCCTGAACCACCTTCTCGGGGGTAAACCCGAACTTCTCCATGTTCGTCTCGCCGGGCGCTGACGCCCCGAACCGATCAATGCCGAGCGTCTCGCCCTCCGGCCCCACGTACCGCTCCCAGCCGAGGCGGGCCCCGGCTTCAATCGCCACGCGCGCCGCTACAGAGGGGGGGAGCACCTCCTCCCGATAGGAGGCCGACTGGTTCTCGAAGAGCGCCCATGACGGCATGCTTACGACGCGAACCCGAAGGTCGTCGGCAGCGCGCAGGGTCTCTGCGGCCCGCACCGCGTGCTGCACCTCACTGCCCGTCCCCATCAAGATGACGTCCGGGGTACCACCGTCGTCCGAGAGCACGTAGGCGCCGCGGTGAAGCCCGTCGGGGTCGGCCAAGTCATTACGGTCGAGCACCGGCACGTCCTGACGCGTGAGGACGAGCACCGTGGGTCCCTCCTCGCGCCGGAGCGCGGCCCGCCAGGCCTCCACCACCTCGGGGCCGTCCGCCGGCCGGATGACCGTCACATTCGGCGTGGCCCGCAGCATCGCCAGGTGTTCGATGGGCTGGTGGGTGGGGCCGTCCTCCCCAAGCCCAATCGAATCGTGCGTCATCACAAACGTCACCGGCACCTCCGAGAGTGCCGCCAGGCGGAGGGACGGGCGCAGGTAGTCGGTAAAGATCAGGAACGTCCCCACGTAGGGCCGCACGCCGCCGTGCAGTGCCATGCCGTTGGCCGCGCCCGCCATCGCGTGTTCGCGGACGCCGAAGTGGAAGTACGCGCCCTCCGGGTGATCTTTCTGGTGAGGGGACCGTCCCTTCACGTCCGTCCGATTGGAGCCCGTCAGATCGGCCGACCCCCCGATGAGGTAGCCCTCCGTGGACGGTGCGATGTGGTCGAGCGTGTCCCCGCTCGCGTCGCGGGTCGAGACGGAGGCGCCCGATTCGTAGGTGGGCATCTCGTCGTCCCACCCGTCCGGCAGGTCGCCCGCCATCCACCGGTCGAACCGGGCCGCACGGTCTGGGTAGCGGTCCGCGTAGGTCGATTTGAGGGCTTCCCACTCTTCCTGTCGCTCGGCCCCCGTCTCCAGCGCCTTGCGCATGTGGTCGTACACCTCGTCGGGGACGTGGAAGGGCTCGTCGGGGGGCCAGCCGAGGTTGCGCTTTGTGCGCTCCACCTCGTCGGGCCCGAGGGGCGCGCCGTGGGCGGCGGCGGTGTCCTGCTTGTTCGGGCTGCCGTGCCCAATGTGGGTGGACACCACGACGAGCGACGGACGGTTCGTCTCGGCCTCCGCCGCCTGGAGGGCCGCGTCGATAGCCCCCAGGTCCGTTCCCTCCTCCACGTGCTGCACGTGCCAGTCGTAGGCCTCGAAGCGGGCGCCCACGTCCTCCGTAAACGCAAGATCCGTGTCCCCGTCAATGCTGATTTCGTTGTCGTCGTAGAGGTAGACCAGCTTGCCGAGGCCCTGATGGCCCGCCAGCGACGCCGCCTCGGAGGCCACCCCCTCCATCAGGTCCCCATCGCTCACGATGCCGTACGTGTGGTGGTCGACGAGGGGAAAGTCCTCGGTGTTGAACTGGGCCGCGAGATAGCGCTCGGCAATCGCCATGCCCACGCCGTTGGCAAAGCCTTGCCCCAGCGGGCCCGTCGTCACCTCCACGCCGGGCGTAAGGTGATTCTCGGGGTGTCCCGGCGTTTGGCTTTCCCACTGCCGGAACTTTTTCAGCTCCTCCATCGGCAACTCGTAGCCGCTCAGGTGGAGAAGCGCGTACAGCAGCATCGACCCGTGACCGGCCGAGAGCACGAACCGGTCGCGGTCGGGCCAGCCCGGATCCGCCGGATTATGCTTCAAATGGCGCGTCCAGAGGACGTAGGCCATCGGCGCCGCGCCCATCGGCATGCCGGGATGGCCGCTGTCGGCTCGCTCCACGGCGTCCATCGCGAGCCCCCGGATCGCGTTGATGGTGCGCTGGTCAGTCTCGGTGGTGTCAAGGATCTCAGCAGAAGACATAGAGATTCAGCAAGTAGAGCGACACGAACGAAACCCCGGATGCTCGACGGAAGCATCCGGGGCAGAATCACAGAGAAACGGGTACTAACTCGATGACGCATTGCTCGCGAGTTTGCCCTCCTTGGCCCGATCGATGAATGTTCGCATGCATTCGGGCGTGCGAGACTCCACAAAATGGCCGTTTATGAGAACGGTCGGGGTGCTGCTGACCCCAATCTCACGAGCTTTCTTGTACTGCGTAACGATCTTCTTTCGGTACTTATTCTGGTCAATGCGGGAAATCAGCACATCCGGATTCATGCCAATCTCGGAGGCAATCGATCGCAAGTCCCGCTTGGAGATTCCCGAGCGGCTCTGTCGCTCATACTGCGCGTCCAGCATTTCAGAGAACTTGTTCTCTTGATTGGCAATGTAGAGGGCCTGAATTTCGGGAATCGATCCCCTGCGAAGTGGAAAAGGTTTATACACAAACCGGACCTCGTCCTCGTATTCCGAGAGGAGTTTCTTCACGGTCTGGTGAAAGTCCTTGCAGTGGGGACAGTTCGGATCGAAGTACTCGATCACCGTCACCGGCGCATCCGACGGGCCTTTCGTCACGTCTTGAAAGCCGACGAGCGGGGCTCCATCGTTTTCGACAGGCTCCGCCTCCGAATCGAGTTGGCAGGCCGCATCGCCGGCTTGTGACCGCTCCTCGGCGGCTGGCGAGAGGGTATTGAAGTACGTCACGTCGGCTCCAACGAGAACAGCCGTGAAAGCCGCAAGGTAGACGTACGCCGTGAGGTCTCGTCTAAATAAGCGCGAGGTCATTGTCGTCTGCGTTGATTGATCATCGATCAAGAGTAGAGTCCCCTGCACGACGAAGAGCAACGCCGCGAGGCCCGCGGACATCAGGCACAGCGCACAGAGCGCGTTGAGCACGCCCACCTGAACGTACACGAGATACCCGGAATAAAGCAATCCACCGAGCAGTCCGCTCAGTCGTGTCGCATGCAGCCACGTCCGCCACGGGGAGCCGACCTGGAAGATTGCAAAGGTGAGAACAGCAATCCCCAAATAGAACCCAAGTCCCCAGGTAATGTTTGAGAGCCCGAGGAACGTTCCGGCTCCGCTCGACACGACGGCCGAGCAGTCAAACGCCATTTGTCCGGCGTCCAGTCCCGAAAAGCCGAGACAGCCCCGATCGAACTCTCGCCCCTGCTGGATGGCCAAGTGACTGACGACGACAACGCCGAGGAGCGACAACCCGAAGAGGATTTTGTTCAGGGTTGGATCGTACGACCGCAGTCGCTCGAAGACGGAATCGAGGTCGACCATTCAGACGATCGGGTCGGCGGAATCGGCAAAACACCGAAGAGGATGTTCCCGAAAACCTCAGCGAACCGCAGGTTCCACCGGCCGCCCGTTTTCCGTTTTCGTTCACCTTCCTGTTGAAGCTCACGTCCATGAGTTCCGGTCTACGAACACCCGACGCCTTGCGGGCGACGTACACCGGCCTCGCCCGCATCTACGATGCTTTCGTTCCGCCCATCTCCGACCGAGCGCGCGCCACAGGTCGGACGTGGCTTCAGGTACAGGACGGCGAACAGGTCCTGGACGTGGGCACCGGCACCGGGCTCGCCCTGCACCGAATTGCCACCACCAACCTCTCCGGCTGGACGGAGGGCGTAGACTGCACCCCCGCCATGCTCCGCCGCGCTCGGCAGCGAATGGCCGCCGTTCCCCATGCGCGCTTCGGCCTGCGTCAGGGGGAGGCCACAGCCCTCCCCTACCCGGATGACGCTTTCGACGCGGTCTTTTCCAGCTATTTCCTTGACGTCCTTCCGGAGAACCGGATTCGCCCCGCCCTCCGGGAAATGCGCCGTGTGCTTCGTCCGGAGGGTCGACTCGTGCTCGTCTATCTCACCCCTCCGCAGGAAGCAGTCGAGCATTTCTGGATCGGCCTTGCCACTGCCTTCCCCCCGCTCGCCGGCGGCGCACGTCCGGTTTGCCTTCGGAAACGGCTTGATGACTGCGGGTTTGCCCTCGACGCGCGGACCACTCGCACCCAGTTCGGTCTCCGCTCTGCCATTGCCCGAGCAACGCCCCTGTGAGAGTCGTCTTGGAGGCTCGCATGCGAAACTCGTGATTCTTCCGTCCATGCCCCCCTCCGCAGAATCCACTACTCTGCCGGAAAAGACCTGTCAGGTCTCGGCAGACCTGGCAGGTCTGGGCCAGAAATGTACACTAAACCTGCGCAGTTGGTATTAGAAACCCATTCACGTGTCAATGAACGCCACCGGCCCTTCGATGAGCGGTCCGCGTCGGAACGGGTCTCGCCGGCAAGTACTTCCTCAAACAGAATTTCAAACCACCGCCTTGACCCAACGCCGGCTGTGTCGTACCCTGGAAGTGTTATGGTAGAAAAAGCATGCATCACGACGTTGGACCGGTGGCATTGGTGGCCCGACTCCTGGGTCGAGAGCCGCCTGTGCGCGTGATCGCTGCACCGGTTTTGTTTCTCTGCTTGGCTCTGGACCCGCTGCTCCCGACGGCAGCGGGTTTTTCTTTTTGCTTCTGGTTTTTTCGCGCTCTTACGATGACCTTCGACGAATTTCGCACGCACGTAGAACGGGCTCGGGAGCAGGGTGCCGACCGCCTCGTGGTCCCCGTGTCGGTGCGCCGCAGCGCCGACCTGCTGACCCCCGTGTCGGCCTTCCTTTCGCTTCGGGAGGAGGCCACGTACAGCTTCCTCTTCGAAAGCGTGGAGGGCGGCGAGAAGCTGGCCCGGTACTCCTTCCTCGGGCGCGACCCCTACCGCATCGTGCGCGGCACCGAGTTCGGCGCATCTGTAGAGGTGGAGGAGCGCCGCACACCCGGTCCCGAAGCGAGCCTCGATCGGCCGACGGGCACCATCTTCGACGTGCTGGACAGCTACCTGGATCGCTACACGGAGGTGGACCTGCCGGACCTGCCCCGTCTCCGGGGCGGCGCGGTGGGCTACCTGGGCTACGACGCCGTCCGTCTCGTCGAGGACCTCCCCGACGCCCCGCCCGACGACCTCGATCTGCCCGACGCCGTCTGGTGCTTCTACGACACGGTCGCCGCCTTCGACCACGTACGCCACCAGCTCGTGCTGATGGCCAACGTGTTCGTCGCTCCCGACACCGACCTGCAGGCCGCCTACGACGACGCCCAGACCCGCCTTGCTGACCTGGAATCGGATCTGACAACCCCTACGCCGCATCCGGCCCCGATCGAGTGGACCGACGAGGAGCTTACGTCCAACGTCGACCGGCCGGTCTTTGAAGACGCGGTGCGGACGGCCAAGCAACACATCGATCGAGGTGACATCTTCCAGGTCGTTCTCTCTCAGCGGTTTGGCACCCGCTTCGACGGCGATCGCTTTAACCTCTACCGCGCCCTGCGACAGGTGAACCCGTCCCCCTACCTCTTCTACGTGGACCTCGACGATCTGGCGCTCGTGGGCTCCTCCCCGGAGGTGCTGGTGCGGGCCCAGGACGACACCGCCGAGGTCCTCCCCATCGCCGGGACGCGGCCGCGGGGCGAGGACGAGGCCGAAGATCAGGCCCTCGCCGACGAGCTTCTCAACGACCCGAAGGAACGGGCCGAGCACTTGATGCTCGTCGATCTCGGGCGCAACGATCTCGGACGCGTCTGCGAGTACGGAAGCGTGGAACTGGACCGTTACGCCTACGTCGAGCGCTACTCGCACGTCATGCACATCGTGTCGTCGGTCCAGGGTCGGCTGGCCCCCGACCAGGGTCCGATGGACGTGCTGGCGGCCTGCTTCCCCGCCGGCACCGTAAGCGGGGCGCCGAAGGTGCGGGCCTTGGAGATCATCGACAACCTGGAGCCGGCGCGGCGCGGCATTTACGCCGGTGCTGTGGGATACGTGGACTTCTCCGGTACACTCGACACCTGCATCGCCATCCGCACGATGATAGTGACCGACAGCACGGCCTACGTTCAGGCCGGGGCCGGCATCGTGGCCGACAGCGACCCGGCCCGCGAATACGACGAAACCTGGAACAAGGCCGCCGCCCTCCGCCAGGCCATGACCGTGGCCGCCGACGGCCTCCTATAACCCGACTCCCCTCCTCCGCCCCATCCACTCATGACCCATCACCTCATGAC
>CAZSBW010000156.1:0-6519 GCA_964604815.1 uncultured Salinivenus sp.
CGTCTCGGCCATGAAGCGCACGCCGCAGAACACGATCGTGTCCGCCTCCGCCTCCGCGGCGCGCCGGCTCAGCTCCAGCGACGAGCCGGTGTAGTCCGGGATCGTGTGGAAGAGGGCCGGCTCCATGTAGTTGTGGCCCAGGATGACCGCATTCTGCTCCTGCTTGAGCTGGTTGATCTCAGCGGCGAGCTCCGCTTTGGTTTGCAGCTCGCGGTCACTGGGCCGCTCTTCGAGGCGCTCGGCCAGGAGATCGTAGAGGGCGTCGGGGTCGGTAAGGGTGGCTGCTTCGTTTTGCATTGGCTTCTATTGAAGTCGTCAAGGAAGAGACCGAAAACCGGAAAACCGGCACGTTCAAACCCATTCCGTGAATGCAGGGGCGACCGGCGTACCTGTTTAGCGATGGTGGACAGCAAGGAGGAAACGACCGTCGAGTCCTTTTCCAGCACTGGACTCCGGATCTTCACTCCGTTTCGTCCGGAGTTGACGAGGACGCCAAGACCTCACGCGGAGCCATCCCTCTGAACGAAGCGATTTTTCGCTAAACACGTACCGACCGGCCGATCGCCCCTGCTGCGTTCGCAATGGGAAGGGAATCACGGCGAGCTATTCCGTCCGGAGGCTCAGGTCCAGCGTTGAGGCCGAGTGGGTGAGGGCGCCGACCGAGATCCGATCGACGCCGGTCTCGGCCACGGTCGCGACCGTGTCGAGCGTCACGTTGCCGGAGGCCTCCAGCGGCACCTGCTCGTCGGTCCGGGCCACGGCCGTCCGCAGCGTCGGCGGGTCCATGTTGTCCAGCAGAACGACGTCGGGCGCAAGGGCGAGCGCCTCCGTCAGCTCGTCGAGGGTTTTGACCTCCACCTCAATCGGGTACTGCTCGTCGTGCTGCGCTCGGACGTGCCGGACGGCCTCGGTGATCCCGCCGGCCCCGTCAATGTGGTTGTCCTTGATCAGGGCCATGTCGAAGAGGCCGAGCCGGTGGTTCTGGCCCCCGCCCCGCCGCACGGCGTACTTGTTTGGGCGGCGGGCGCCGGGGAGGGTTTTGCGCGTGTCCAGGATGGCGGCGTCGGTGTGGGCCACCGCGTCGACGAATCGGCGCGTGAGGCTGGCGATGCCGGAGAGGCGGCCCAGGAGGTTGAGGGCGGGACGCTCGGCGGTCAGCAGGGGCGGGCCGGGCCCGGTCACCGCGGCCACCGTCTGGCCCGCCTCGACCCGGTCGCCCTCGTCCACGGCGGGGCTCAGCGCCAGCCGGTCGTCCACGAGCCGGAAGAGCGCCCGCACGAGCGGCAGGCCCGCCACGACGCCCGCTTCTTTCGCGAAAAGTCGGCCTTCCAGGTGCGTGTCGGCGTCGAGGGTGGCGGCACTCGTCACGTCGTTCGTGGCCGGAGGGTAGGCGTCCGGAGTCCAGGCCCCATCCGGGTCCACGTCCTCGGCGACCGTAAGCTGGAGGAGCGTGAGCACCGTGGGGTGCCGCAGTGCCTCCGGAAGCACTTCGCGAACACGGCGCAGAGGCGGAGAAAGGGAAGATACGTCGTCCATTCGTCTACGGGCTGAATCGGGAGAGGGGCTCATCGGAACAGCGGGCGGGGCGCACCGGCGTCACGCCGCGCCGTCCGCTACCGCTGTGTTCGGTCCGGCGTCGCCGGTCCCGACGCGATAGTGGCACCCGACGGAGGTCGTATTCGCCAGGGCCGCCTGGGCGACGAGCAGGGCCACGGTGCAGGCGGCGTGTAGTTCAGCGGCGGAGCGGGGGGGCGGGTGCGCGACGATCTGCTCCACCTCGGCCTTCAGTTCCTGCAACTCGTCGCAGGCGCGCTGCAGCCCAGACCGCGTACGACGCAGTCCCACGTGCTCGTCCATCACGGCCTGTACCTGCTCAAACGAGGAGCTGAGAAACTCGGTCGAGGGCGGCGCCGCCGGGGGCCTCGGGCCGCCCGAATCGCGATTCGGCGGCGTTTGTCCAGCGGCATGCTCGCCTGCGCGCAACCCCCACACCAGTCCCTCGAGCAGCGACGTGGACGCCAGCCGGTTGGCCCCGTGCACCCCGGTCCGCGCACACTCGCCCACGGCGTAGAGCCGGTCGAGGGACGCGCCGCCTCGCGTGTTTACGTCGACGCCACCGCACAGGAAGTGTTCGCCGGGCACCACGGGGATGCCCGTGCTCGGATCCACGCCATGCTCCGCACAGAGGGCCGCGAGGTCTGGGAAGGTGGTCTCGAAATCGAACGGCGACACGTCCAGCACGACCTCGCCGGTGGCTTCGTGCTCCTGCTCCACGGCCCGAGCCACCACGTCGCGCGGGGCGAGCTCGGCGTCCGGATGGACGTCGGGCATGAACCGGTCGCCCACTGCGTTGCGCAGCACGGCGCCCTCGCCCCGCACCGCCTCGCTGATGAGGAACGGATCCCCGTCGGCCACGCAGACGGTGGGGTGGAACTGAACGAACTCCATGTCGGCTGTGTCGGCCCCGGCGCGGTGGGCCATGGCGATGCCGTCGCCGGTCGCCCCGCCCGGGTTCGTGGAGCGACTGTAGAGCGCCCCGATCCCCCCGGTGGCCACGACGGTCGCCCCGGCCCCGCAGGGCGCAATGGTCCCGTCCGATTCGAGAAGGGCGCCGCGGACCGCGCCGTCGTCCTGGAGAAGATCGAGGGCGGCGGTGTCGTCCCAGATCTCGACGCGCTCGTGGTCCGCGAGGTAGTCGAGGAACGGCACGTGAATGTGTCGTCCCGTAGAGGCGTCTACGTGAAGGACGCGGTCCGCCGAGTGGGCTGCCTCCCGGCCGTAGTCGAACGAGCCCCCGTCGCCGCCGGTGTCGAACCCAACCTCAAGCGTATCGATGAGCACGTCCCGAACGGTCGCGTCGGCATGTCGGGTGAGCACCTCAACAGCCGCCGGATCACTCGTGTCGCTGGAGGCCACTTCAATGTCGCGCTGCAGCTCTTCAGGAGCCTGACGGGCCACCGCGATGCCTCCCTGGGCCCACCACGTCGAGGCCCCTTGCGGCTGTGTCGCTTTTGTCGCTACGGTCACCGAGGCACCCTCGCGGGCGGCGCCGAGGGCGGCAGAGAGCCCGGCAATTCCGGATCCCAGAACGAGCACGTCAGGTCGTCGAGACATGTCAAATCCTTTGTGGGAAAAGCTGTCACGTTGTTACCGATCCGTGCGTGGGCAAGCAAAAAACCTTCTCCGTATGAGGAAAGAGATCACAAATGCTGGGGATCGGGATTCCCAAGACCGTGTCGTGTTATCAGCGGAGATCCTTTTTAGAAACCCATTCACGCATCAGTAATCATAGGCTGGTCTAACGTCCGGTCCCTGACTACGGTTCACCCTGTTCGCCTCGACTCCCCCCCCATTCCAGAAGGTCGCAACAATTTCAAGGATCGGCGTGACGCTCTCTGACTGCGGGAGCGCCGATCGCATGGGAGCCCCTTCTTCGACAACGGCTCGATCGTCCGATCGGCCCGCCGAGTCGCACTGGTTCGGAGAAACGTCCCGTTGTCTCGATCAACGAGCATTCGACGGGGACAGTCTTCGTCACGTCCCCGTCCCCGATTGAACAAGCGGCCTGCCCGGTTCGACAGTCTCGTCCTCTGTCCGCAGGAGGTCCCGCACCGTTTCGGCATCGCCTTCGGCACAAGCCGTCCGCAACGCCTCAATCCGCTGGAGGAGAAACGCCGAGGGAAACGGCCCCTTTACTCCGCAGAGGGCGTCCCTCTCCGAACGGTGAAGCTCCTCGCTGCTCCCCCAGAGCGACTCGTGCAGCCGCTCGCCGGGGCGGCGCCCGACCCATCGAATCCACTCATCCAGGTTGGCCGCCGGCCGCCTCCACCGCACCAGTCGGCGCGCCAGCGTCACGACCGACACGTACAAGCAGGCGGTGGGCACGTAGGTGCCGGGCGGCGCCGTGAGGGCCGACAGCGTGGCCGCGGCGGCATCCGCACGCGCCATGAACCACCGGTGCATGTCCGGATGCGTGAGGGGAAGCGGCTCATCCGCGCGGAGGTGCCGAAGAAAGCGAGGCACGACGCTTCCCCGACTGCCAAACAGATTGCACAGGCGCACGGTGGTGTAATCGAGCGGGCCGTCCGTCGTAGCCGTTTGCTCCCGTCGCCAGCGGAGCCACTGTTCCCCCCAGAGCTTGGTTCGTCCCATCACGCTGGTGGGCGCCACGGCCTTGTCGGTCGAGACGAACAAGAACCGATCGACGCCCGCCTCCCGGCAGGCACGCTCCCAGTCGACGGTGGCCAAGAGGTTGTTTTGTACGGCCGCAATGGGCCGATCCTCCAGAAACGGAACGTGCTTGTACGCTGCTGCATGGATGACGACGTCCGGCTCAGGGGCGAGGGCGCGCTGCCGGTCGGCGGGATGGCGCAAATCCCCAAGCACGTACTCCACCGGCCGGGCCTCGTCGCTGAGTGCAGACCGGAGTCGAACGAGCACATGCTCGCTTGCGTCGAGCGCAAGGACGCGCCGAACGGGCCGTTGACACAGGACGTGGATGAGCACTCGACCAAGCGACCCCCCGGCTCCAGTAACGAGTACGGTCTGCCCCCGCAGGGCAGCGGAAGACGGCAGCGTCGACTCGGGCCAGGATCGGTCCGAGAATAGGGATCGAAGGGCCGGTGTGTCGTCGACGTTCAACGCGTTGGTTTCCATGTGCGGCGCTTCCAGACAAAAAGATAGGGGCCGTTTTCAGGCTTCTCTGTCGCTAATTGTCTTTCCGGACCCTCGTGCTCACAGCGCAATCGCAGGGTTGTTTCGAATCTGGCTTCAATACACATCTGGGTAACAACTGCCTGCAAGACAGCTGTTCGGCACGTTCTGCAACGTCGTTCCCGGTTCGGGGGCCACTTGCACAGATAATAGGGGCCGTCGAGTGCAGGCCGTCGTTCCGAGAACAGTGGATCGACGCCGTTCTCAGTTTGAGACGGGGAGCTATAAATCGACTTGTCACATCCCTCAATCTTCCCCACTCGGAGAGCAGTGCGGAGCCCCAAACGGTTGTCTTACAGCCGCGCTACGGACGGTCGTCGGGCGGGGAGGGGAAAGGCCGGACAAGCACCTCTGAAGAAGGTGCGCTCTCGCCCCCGTCTCCGACGGCCGTCACGCGGTAGTAGTAGCGTGTGCCGTTCTCGACCGACTCGTCGGTAAAGGAGGACGGCTCGATGGGAGCCTCTTCATTGAGTGGCGACCTATCGGTCCCCGAGAACGATGTTGTGTCCCGATAGACGTTGTACCCCGAGGCGTCCGAGACCCCTTCCCACTCCAAGACAACGGCTCCGTCCTGGGACGTGGCTGCTACGTTCGACGGGGCCGGCGGCGGCTCTTCCGCGGAGCTGCCCCCTCCGTCACAGCCGACCGCCCCAGCAATGAGTCCAGAAAGAACGAGTAGAAAGGCGCCTCGAACGAGCACGGACGACGACGAAAACATGAAATCGAAAGCCATTATGCAACAGAACTGAATGAGAAGCCGCGTACTCAGCGGACGAGCACGATTTTTTCAACGTGCTTCTCTTCGCCCGTTGACAGCCGGATGAGGTACGTGCCGTTGGCCACCCCCCGGGAGCCGTCACGCGCCCGCCAGGTCACGCGGTGAGCGCCGGCGTCCTGCCGTCTGTCGACGAGTGTTTGTACCTGTCGCCCCAGAAGATCGTACACTGCGATGCGGACGTCTTGTGCCTCGGGCAGCGCGTATCGCAGCGTCGTTTCGTCGCGGAACGGATTGGGGGCCGGCGACTCGACGGTAAGGGTTTCGGGCAAGCGATCGGTGACTTCGGAATTCACGTAGGACGATTCTCCGACCAGCAGGCGCACCCGCGTAGGGTCGGGGCCGGCGGTCACGGTCATTGGTCTCTCCGCCCGCAGGTCATGAGACGCCCCCGTGTTCGGATTGAGGAGCACCGCGTTCGTCTGGGACGAGCGGGGGAGCGAAGCGGCCTGCACCGTCACGGGGCCGGTCGTGTCGGCCTGCAGGACGAGCGTGTACGTCTGGCCCGAAGCCCCGGTCGATCGAACGTCGCGGGCCAACTGCGTCTGCCGGGCCGGCACCGCTTCCTCGAACGGCGCCCGAAGGTGCAACCGGAGAGGGGCAAACTGCGACGGGGGCGCAACCAGGTCCTGCCGATCCCGTCCATCTTCCGCCGCCGCGTGTTCGGCCACACGCACACGCGCTCCAGCGTCGTCGCCGCGTCGCGCTACGAGTTCAACGGCCCGTTCGCCGTCCGGCGACTTGGCAATCTGGGATGCCGACCCGCTCGATGTCGACACTGGAATTGAGAGCTGATCGAGGTCCCGATCGTTCAGGAAGTAAAAGGCCTCCCCGGTCGTCGCCGCGGCAAAAGTTGAGGCCTGCTCAAACGTCCCGTTTTCCCAGCGCCACAGGGCCTGCAGGGTGCCCCCATTGGCCTCTTCAACAGCGCCCCACCCCACGTCCCTCGGGAGCGGATTGGAGATAATGTTCCATCCGTCCTGAAGGGGAATCGTCGCAGTGCCGTTCTCCACCGTCACCGTGCTCACCGT
>CAZSBW010000157.1:0-4922 GCA_964604815.1 uncultured Salinivenus sp.
GCGAGGAGGTCACGCAGACCGAGTGGCACAACGTCGTGGCCTGGGGCCGGCTCGGCGAGGTCTGCAACGAGTACCTGGACAAGGGCTCGCAGGTCTACTTCGAGGGGAAGCTCCAGACCCGCTCCTGGGAGGACCGCGACGACAACACGCGCTACACCACGGAGGTGAAGGCCCAGGAGATGATGTTCCTCGACAGCAACCGGCAGGGCGGCCCGGCCGGCGGTGGAGACTTCGATCAAGAGCAGAGCTATCAGGACGACGACTTCGACCAGCGCCCGCCCCAGCAGCAGCCCGCTGGAACTGGCTCTCAGTCGTCGGAGCAGTCGGGCGGGGAGGAAGAGGAGACCTTCGAGCCGGACGACGAGCTCCCGTTTTAGTCTCCCGAATCGATTTTGTCGATGATTCCGCCGAAGGAGGGACGCGACGCTGGGGTCGCGCTTCCTCCTTCGGCGTTTCTATTTTCTGGAGGATTGTCCCCGTTTTCGCCGATTCGTTGCAGCTTCGTTTGCAAGATTCCACGTGGGCAGGCGATCTTTTGGAATCAGCACCCGTTGTGAAAGGGTGTCTAATCGGAGTCGCGATCCCGGTCGACCGTCGATGCCTCGTTGCGTCCGCTGCTTCGCCGAGCCCCATTATTCCCATGAGCATCGCTTCCTACCTCTCCGAAGATCTTGGTTCCTCCGTTGATTTCGACACGTTTCGGGAGTCCTTCCGTGAGACGCTCCAGAACGTGTTCTCGCGCCGCGCCAACTTCGATCAGTTGAGCACGGAGCGGGGCCTCCCGCCCTTTGTGATGCGCGAGATCCAGTCCCACACGCCGCTCTCGGTGTTCATCCCCGAGGAGTACGGCGGGCGGGGCGGTCACGTGCACGAGTGCCAAGCGATTCTCGCCGCGGCCTCTTACGAATCGCTCGCTCTCTCACTGACCCTCGGCATCAACGGGGCTCTCTTCCTCCAGCCCCTCACCAAATACGGCCATGAGGAAATCAAGGGTCCCATCTTCGAGCGCTTCATCGAGGACAAAAACATGGGGGGGCTCATGATTACCGAGCCCGATTATGGGACCGATGCCCTCAACATGGAGACCTCGTACACAAAGGAAAACGGAAGCTATCGCGTGGAGGGCACGAAGCACTGGGCCGGCCTTACCGGCTGGGCCGACTTCTGGCTGATTACCGCCCGGCGACAGGGCCAGAACGGCGACCTTGGGCGCGACATCGACTTCTTCGTCGCCGACATGAACCAGCCCGAGCAGATGGTGGAGGTGGAGGAGTTCTACGAGAACCTCGGCCTCTACATGATCCCGTACGGGCGCAACGACGTCGACATCCGCGTGCCGGAGGAGCATCGGCTCCAGCCCGAAAGCACCGGCATCAAGATGATGCTCGACACCCTGCACCGCAGCCGCATCGAGTTCCCCGGCATGGGCATGGGCTTCCTCCGGCGCATGCTCGACGAGTCCCTGGAGCACTGCCGCGAGCGCTTCGTGGGAGGCAAGCCCCTCATCGACTACGACCAGGTGAAGCGCCGCATCGCCGAGATCCAGGCCGCGTTCACGGCGTGCTCGGCCATGTGCCTGCACACCAGCGAACACGCGGGCACTGAAAACAATCTCGCGGGCGAGACCCTGACCGCCAACTCCATCAAGGCCGTGGTCACCGATCTGATGCAGGACGCCTCCCAGTCGCTCCTGCAGCTGATGGGCGGCAAGGGCTACCGGCTCGACCACGTGGCCGGCCGCTCCGTCGTGGACAGCCGCCCCTTCCAGATCTTTGAGGGCTCGAACGACGTCCTCTACCAGCAGATTTCGGAGGCGGTGCTCAAGTCGATGCGGCAGGTGAAGGAGAACAACCTCTACACGTTCCTGGACGACCACGATCTGACCTCGCGGGCCGCCGACTACTTTAGCGACTCCCTCGACTTTGAGGTCGACGAGTCGCTGCCGCAGCGCAAGCTCGTGGAGCTCGGGCGCGTGCTGGGCCGGGTGGTCACGATGGACATGGTCATCGAACTCGGCGATCGCGGCTTTCGGAGCGACCTGATCTCGAACTGCCTGCAGGTCTTTCAGAAGAACGTAGAGGGCCTCCTTACCACTTACCAGCGCGGCAAGTCGACCTCGGTCATCGAGGACTACGTGGAGGGCAGCGCCTGGCTCGATTACGTGGATGCGTAGGGCTGCCTCCTTCCCTGGAGCGTGACCGTTCCCCACACGTTCTCGCCTCTGGGTGGTCGGTGTAGTATATTTCGTATTGCGTATTTCGGCGTCGTAAAATGGGAGACGATGCGAAATGCGCAATACGCTCCGTTCGAACAGAGCAGTCGAGGATCCATCAAGCGACATTCTCTCCGCTCATCCGAACGTAGCCTTATGCCTGTCCGCTTTGGCGTTGTCGTTTTTCCGGGCTCAAACTGTGACCACGACGCCTACCACGCCACGAAGCACGTGCTCGACCAGGAGGCGCGCTTCATCTGGCACGAGGAGAGGGACGTGGGGGACGTGGACGTCGTTGTCGTCCCGGGAGGCTTTTCGTACGGCGACTACCTGCGCTCCGGCGCCATCGCGCGCTTTTCCCCAATCATGCAGGCCGTGGAGCACTTCGCTGAGAACGGCGGCCTCGTCCTCGGTATTTGCAACGGCTTCCAGATTCTGTGTGAGGTTGGCCTGTTGCCCGGCACGCTCCTGCGCAACGAGTCGCTCCGCTTCGTCAGCAAGCCCACGACGCTCCGGGTGGAAAACGCAAGTACGCCGTTTACCGGCGCGCTGCACGAGGGACAGGTCGTCACCTTCCCAGTGGCCCACGGCGAAGGCCGCTACTTTGCGGACGACGACGTGCTGGATCAGCTCGCCCGAAACGACCAAATCCTCTTCCGCTACAGCACGCCGGGGTGATCACCGGCGACGCCAACCCCAACGGCTCTGCCCGCAACGTCGGGGGCATCGTCAACGAGGAGGCGAATGTCTGTGGCCTCATGCCCCACCCCGAGCGCTGTGTGGAGGAACTGATCGAGGGCACGGACGGACGCCTCGTCTTTGAGTCGCTCGTCGAGCACGTGACGGCCGTGGCGACGTAATGTCCCTGTCTCCGCCGAATTGCGAGAATCGTGCCCGTGAGAGCTGAGAGGAATGCTGCCGCTGGTGGGGCGTAACGGAACCCGGCCGTTGTGGACAGAGGAATGATCGTTCCCGTCGCAAGCCCTTGCACGCCCCGAGGATCTGTGGACTCGATAACGGGTACGGAATGGCCAGCTAATTTCTTGAATGATTCTCCGCTGCTCTCGCTCTATGAAAGACTTCTTCGCCAACCGTCGTCCCCACAACGGTCTCTCCTACGACGACTACCGCGCTCACTGGCGCGAGCAGAAAGCGGCCTCGCCTGAGGGCCTGGACCCGGACGAGCGGAAGAGGCTCCACTATCTACAATACAACTGGGACCGCCAGGCTCACGTCCACGAGGAATACACGCCCTCCGAAGCCCTGCGCGACGCGGTGACCAGCATCAGCGAGCCCCAGCTCTGGATGGTGCTCACGGAGCCCTGGTGCGGGGATTCGGCCTTTCTGCTCCCGATCATTGCGGAGGCCGCCGGTCTAAACGACGACGTGACCCTCCGTATTCTGCTGCGAGACGACAACCTGGACGTGATGGACCAGTACCTCACCGGCGGCAGCCGCAGCATTCCCAAGCTGGTGGCCTTCGCCGAGGACGGGACCGAGCGCTTCACGTGGGGGCCACGCCCCGAGGGCGCCCGTCAGCGGTTCGCAGAGTTGAGCGAGGAATACGACGACAAGATGGCTATGATCGAAGAGTTCATCGGCTACTACGAGGACGGCGGCTGGCGCGAGGCCGACGCGGAACTGGCAACGGCCGTCCAGGCATCCGCGCCCGCTCCGACCGTGGACTGAAGACATCTGTAGGCAGGGGAACGGCAGAAGACACTACCGAAACGCCCTGACTACCGGACCGCTTTCATCGTCAGCCGGTGAAGCTCCAATTTCCTCCTAACGCCTGAATCATGGTCATTCTGAGGGAGCTAGGCAATCTAGATTGCCACGACCGAAGAATCTCCCTGAAAAACCCAAAAACGACGACAAAGCAGACCTACTTTCGAGATCGTTTCCGCTTCAGTCAGTGAGATCCTTCACTCCGCTTCTCTTCGTTCAGGATGACGCCATGCCTTCGGGGAGCTTCCCCGGCGAACAACAATCCACAGTTCAAAACGGTCCGGTAGCCAGCGAAACGCCTTAAACGTGGGGCCTCACTACGTGCGAATCTCGAAGTCGCCGTCGTCGGTGCTGATGTCTACGTCGCCGGTGAGCCTGGCGAAGGCAAACCAACCGGATTCCTCGTGGGTGTCGACCTCAAGTCCGCCCCGCAAGTCCTCCGCGTCGATCTCGCTGTCGCGGGCATCGATCGTCACGCGCCCATCCACCGAGCGGAGACGGATGCTGCTGTCGTGGGGGCTGACCGCGAGCGGGCCGGAATGGCCCTCAACTTGGATGGGACCGTCGTGGGATTCGATCTCGGTCGCTCCGCTCTGGTCCGTGAGCCGAATCGATCCATCGTGCGTGCCGAGGGCCGCCGGGCCGTTCAGGCCCTGCACCTGGATCTCAGACTCGTGGACCTCCACCTCTACGCGGGCGGTGCGGGGCACCCTTAGGGTGTACTCGACCGGCATGACATTCTGCCCGTCGCCCCCAAACAGGCCGCCGCTGCCGCCCTCCTAAGACTCGTCGTACTCGGTGCGGAAAACGAGGCGACGACGCACGTCATCGGCATCCGCGTCGCACCGAAAAATGAGCGAGCACCCAGCTCAATCCGAAGGATTCAGGATTTTGTGTTACAAAACTATAAACCCGAATAGAATAAGCCACCTATCGCTTTTTGGTTTATTTATTTTGGTTATGTTGTGCCTGCTGATCGGCA
>CAZSBW010000157.1:5022-6517 GCA_964604815.1 uncultured Salinivenus sp.
CACCTATCGCTTTTTGGTTTATTTATTTTGGTTATGTTGTGCCTGCTGATCGGCACGGCTTCCGGTGAAGAAAGAATGATTGGGTTGTGAAGCGTGCGGATAGAAAGCCCTTACAGCGGGCGGGGGCCCGAACCTGGGCCTGAAGGGGGAATTGGAGAACATGGGAATGCACCGTCGCAGCTTCAACTGAAGCGTTCGCGATCACGCTCCAATCACCAGCCGCCAACGCTCCCATGTTCGGCGACGAGACGCGAATGAACAGCCGGCTCGTCTGGTCTACAACACGACCTCTCTGTTGCACGATTGCGTCTCGCGACAGCGCGAGGTCGCTGCTCCCGTTGTGACGAGTTCCTCGGGGGCCGTACACGCGCAGGACTTTTTATCACGGACCCACATTATGAGATCCACTCGAAGCACCTCCACCATACACGACGTGGCCGAGCACGCGAACGTCTCGGCCGCGACGGTCTCCCGCGTGGTCAACGAATCGGGGCAGACGGCCGACGCGACCCGAGAGCGCGTGCTTGCAGCGATTGAGGAGCTGGGGTACCGCCCAAACCGCACGGCGAAGTCTTTGGCTCAGGGGGCAACCCGAACGATTGCCGTGGCCGTGCCCACGTTTACCACCCCGTTCCACAACGAGCTGCTGAAAGGCGTGCGCAGCCGACTCAAGGACCTTGACGCCGACCTGCTCCTGTGCGACCTGGAGTGGGAAGCACCCGCGGCCTCGCTCAGCACCTTTCTGCAACGCGGCGCGATGGAGGGCTTGCTCGCAGCCGGGCTTCCCGTTGACGGCACCACCAGGAAAGAGTTGCGCACGCTGGGCCGCCCAATCGTGCTGGTGGGCAGCCAGTGGGACGACCTCGATTCGTTCTACTGGGACGAAACGACCGGCGCTCGCATGGCCACCGAACATCTGCTCGATCAAGGGCACGCGCACGTCGGCCTGATCACAACACACCACGAGAGTCCGATTCGGGATGCGCGCATCCGCGGATACAAGCAAGCCCTGCGGGACGCCGGCATCGAGCCCCGGGACAAATGGATTATGACTGGACGTACTGAAAAACACGCCGGGTACAGCGAGGAGTCGGGCTACGAGGCGATGCAGGCGCTCCTCGACGGCGGTACGGACGTGACGGCCGTCTTCGCCAGCAGCGACGTGCAGGCCATCGGGGCCTGGCAGGCGCTGCGGCACGAGGGACTCCGGGTGCCCGAGGACGTGGCGATCGTCGGGTACGACGACGTGAAGGTGAGCCGCTTCATCGGCCTCTCAACCGTGTCCCAAAAGATGCACGACATCGGGGAGGCCGCCGCCGACCTTCTGATGCGCCGCCTACAGGAAACAGGTGCCCCCGATCCGGTCTCGCGCCTCGTGACGCCCGAGCTGCGGGTTCGGGCGTCCTCGACCCGCAACGGTGAAAATGGACGGATACTGTAGGGACCCGGGACCGGCGCCGGTGCTCCACTTCCTGGACTGAGGGACTGTGGCGCG
>CAZSBW010000158.1:0-6490 GCA_964604815.1 uncultured Salinivenus sp.
TGGCGATCCCCATGGTGATGGCAAACATGAGAAAGGGCCACCGGTAGCCGAAGCCAGTGGCCAGCACCTTGCCGATGGGAATGCCGGCCACCTGCCCGAAGGCCTGCCCACTCATGACCCAGCCGTTGGCCCAGCCGCGCTCCTCGTAGGGAAAGTAATCGCCCACGTAGGCCACGGATCCCCCACTCAGCATGCCGCCCCCGACGCCGGCCAACAGGCGCATGCTCAGGAGCAACACGTAGTTGGCCGCCACCGTGTGCAGCACCAGCGTCACCGTCATCAGGGCTGTGCCGTACAGCAGCATGCGACGGCGCCCAATGCGGTCGGAGGCCGGTCCCGTCACGAGGGCCGACACCCCCAGAGACACCGCGTAGGCGGTGAGAAGCATGCCGCGCCAAAACGCATTGACCCCGAGCGTTTCCGCAATCTCCGGCAGAATCGGAACCATGATGATCAGCTGGCTGCTGGCCGAGAACATCATCAGCCAGAGCGCAAACAGAATCAGGTATGGATTGCCATTCCTCGAATCGGGCACAAACTACGGCGGCAATGGGTGAGCGGCACAGGCGCACGTCTGAAGCAGATCCGAAGGCGTTCGGGCCGTCGAACCCGCGTGTCCAACTAAAAAGAGGGGAAGCAACGATCCTAGATCCAACGCAAACCCCCTAATTATTTGGAAAAATTCGCCGAGTGGGGGATGGTACGCAGTTTCGGGGGCGTCGGAGCATGAAAAAAGGCGAGCATAGACCACAGATCGCGGGAAGAACCCCGCCATTCCGTGTGTAGACCTGGGGCACCCTGTTGCTCTACGTTCGGCGACCGGCTCCCACCCTGCTGGAGCAGACAGGAAGCCTGCTGGTCGATACCAGAAACAGGCGGCTCCGAGCCGGATGGTCCAGGATTATCCCGAGAACATGCTCCCGTAGGCTCGATGCGATTGCCGTGGAGGATAGAGGAGACATCCGCTGAACCGCGGACTCGGTCCTCTCCCCGCAGCGGACCCGCTCAGCGGCGAACACCCGATCCACGCGTACTGGCAGACGAGAAGCCGCACACGCGGGTCTCCTCAACGGCGGTTCTGCCCCCGATTCGGGCCGGGACACGCCCCACACACCGGCACTCGTCCATCGATGGACACCATTCCCAAGTGTCCCGTTTAGGGAGCCGATAAGCGGTGTGCGTTCACGTTCGCTCCCTCCATGGCTGATCCGGCTGTCGATTCCTCCCCGTCTGCGGCCCCGGCGGCCGAGCGGTGCACGCTCTGCGACCTGCCGACGCCCGATCCGCCCGTCACCGGGGACGACGTAGACGGCGTCTTCTGCTGCCCCGGCTGCCGGGAAATCTACCGCACGCTCGGCGATCTCGACGCGGCCGAAGCGGCGACCGTGCGCGAGCGAATCGACGGGACGCGCCCCAGCGAGCAGCCCGTGCCCGACGAGGCGGAGGAGGCCTTTTTGCACGTGGACGGCATGCACTGCACCGCCTGCGAGGCGTTTCTGGAAACGGTGGCCGAGCGGGAGGCGGGCGTCTACCGGGCGGAGGCCAGCTATGCCTCCGAGATGGTGCGCCTCCACTACGACGCCGAGCGACGGGCCGAGGACGCCCTCGCGGACCTGCTCACCCGGGGCGGCTACACGGCCTCCCTCGACCGCCCGGACGCCGACGCGGCCTCCGACACCGCCGCGCGCCTGATCTTCGGCGGCTTCTTCACCATGATGGTGATGGTGTGGTACCTCGTCTTCCTCTATCCGGTCTACGCGGGGGGCAGCGGCGTCGTCCCGCTGGAGGGGGAGTTTGCCAGTTACGCCCTCGGCAACGTGTGGGTGGCCACCACCGTGGTCCTCGGCGTCACCGGCTGGCCGCTCCTCCGGAGCGCGGGGGTGAGCCTGCGCGTCCTGAAGCCGAACATGGACCTGCTGATCGTGATCGCGGCGGGCAGCGCGTACCTCTACAGCGTCGGCGCCCTGCTGCTGGGGCAGACGGAGGTCTACTTCGACGTGGCCGTGGTCATCGTCTTCGTGGTGAGCCTCGGTCGCTGGTTCGAGGACCGCGTGAAGCGGCGGGCCACGGGCCTGCTGGCCGATCTCACGCGCGAGCAGGCGAGCACGGCGCGGCGCGTGACGAACGGCACCGCCGAATCGGTCGGCGTGGACACCCTCCGCCCCGGCGACACCGTGCGGGTGCGGCAGGGCGAGCGCATCCCCGTGGACGGCACGGTGGCCGAGGGCACGGCGACGGTCGACGAGTCGCTGCTGACGGGAGAGGCCCGCCCGGTCTCGAAGGCCCCGGGCGACGACGTGATCGGCGGCAGCGTGGTGCAGACGGACGCGGTGGACGTGACGGTGGGCGAGGCGGCCCGCAGCACGCTCGACCGGCTCGTGCGACTCATGTGGCAGATCCAGGCCTCCACGCCCGGCGTGCAGCAGGTGGCCGATCGGCTGGCGAGCGTCTTCGTCCCGCTCGTGCTGCTCCTCGGAATCGGTGCGGTGGGCCTGCAGCTCCTGAGCGGCGCGACGGGTCCGAACGCCGTCCTCACGGGCCTCACGGTTCTCATCGTGTCGTGCCCCTGTGCGCTCGGCCTCGCCACGCCGCTGGCCGTGGCCGCCGGGACGCGCGCCGCGCTCCGCCACCGCATCGTCGTCAAGCACGCGGGCGTGTTCGAACGGGCCGCCGATCTCGACCTCGTGGTGTTCGACAAAACGGGCACCCTCACCACCGGGCAGATGCAAGTCGTCGACGCTGTTGGTGAGAAGGAGGCGTTGACGCAGGCGCGGGCCGTCGAGCAGTGGTCGGCCCACCCGGTGGGTGAGGCCGTCGCCGATTCGGGGCCAGCCATCGGCGCCGACGTGCGCGACGTCGAGACGCATCCGCGCGGCATCGCGGCGACGGTAGCGGGCCGCCGCATTTTCGTAGGGCACCCCGAGGCGTACCGGGAGCGGGGGGGCACGCTGCCGGAGGCGCTGGCCGAGCGGGCCGAGGCCGCCGTCGAGCAGGCGCAGGTGCCCGTCGTGGTGGGGGAGGACGGGCGGACGCGGGGCCTCTTCGTCGTGGGCGACTCGGTGCGCGACGAGGCCGACGCGGTGCTCGACCGGCTCCACGACGCGGCCCGCCTCGCCGTCTGCACGGGCGACCACGAGGCGGCCGCCGCCCCCCTCCGCGCCGACGACCGCATCGACGACGTGTTTGCCCGGGTCCGCCCCGAAGCCAAACGGGCCCTCCTCCGGCAGTGGCGCGCCGAGCACGGGACGGTCGCCATGGTGGGCGACGGCAGCAACGACGCCCCCGCCCTGGCCGACGCCGACCTGGGCGTCGCCTTCGGCCCCACGGCCCTCGCCGCCGACTCCGCCGACGTCGTCATCCTCGACGACGACCTCTCGCGCGTGCCGGACGTGCCGGCCCTCGCCCGCGCTACCCGCCGCCGTATCCGGCAAAACCTGGGCTGGGCCTTCGGCTACAACGCCGTCGCCATCCCCCTCGCCATCGTTGGGTGGCTCAATCCGCTCGCCGCGGCCCTCGCCATGGCGTCGAGCAGCCTGCTGGTGGTGGGCAACTCCGCGCGGGAGATGTGCTTCGAGTGAGCCCGTCCGGCAGCCGATCGGGAAGGTCTCCGGCTCGAATTATACACCGGAATGGCGTTAAGATTCGGTTGGGGACGTTGGGAAGCTTGATCCTGTTGCACGGAAGGAGTACGTTTTCGAACGAAGCTAGGGGTGTTCGGCGCCACGCGGCGACCGGGCTGAGAGAGCCCCTTCGAACCTGATCCGGTTCACACCGGCGAAGGAAAGCATTGCGGCTCCGTCCCGTCTGGACGCGGCACCTCTGGCTTCGCCTCGTTTTTGTCGTATCGAATTCGCGAAGCCACCAATCCGTGCGCCGCACGGAAACGGTTCCTCGGGCATCGTCGAACCGCGGTGGCCCATTCGTGAACCGACCCTTTCTACAAATCCACGGATTGGTATGCCTGACACCCTCGCCGCCCCTGTCGACACCCGTCCGTTCACCGTCCCGCCGTTTGCGGAGTCGTGCCTGGAGCACGCCCGCGAGGCCTGGGACGAGGCCGTCGATCACCCGTTCGTGCACGCCCTCGCCGACGGCACGCTCGACGCGGACCGGTTCAAGTTCTACCAGATGCAGGACGCCCGCTACCTGGAGGCCTTCGCCGACGCTGCCTCGCTCATCTCCACCCGCTGCCCCGCCCCCGACGACAAGCTCTGGTTCATCGACGCGGCCCGCCTCGCGATTGTCGTGGAGGGCGAGCTGCACGAGGGCTACGGGGAGGAACTCGGCTACGGTCCCGAAGACATCCGCACCCTGACGCTCACGCCCAACAACCGCGCCTACCAGAACCACATGATCGAGCGGGCGCAGCGCGGGACGCTCGTGGAGGGGGTCGCGGCCCTCACGCCCTGCCCGTGGCTCTACATCGAGCTGGGCCAGCGCCTGAAGCGCGAGATGGGGGACATTCCCGAAGACCACCCCTACGCCGACTGGCTGGAGATGTACCGCGACCCCGACTTCCACGCGTACATGGACAACCTGCTGGGCCGGCTGCAACGCTTCGCCGAGGCTGCGGACGCCGACGCGCGCGAGCAAGCCAAAACGGCCTTCACGACGAGCGTCCGCTACGAGTGGATGTTCTGGAACCAGGCCTGGACCCGCCAGGAGTGGGCGGTCTGATTGCGGACACACTTCGGCTGCAAACTGAATCGGGCGAGGACGCCCCAGCTGTTTGTGGCCTGTTTTGTAGCGCCTGAGGCGTATCCGCGTGTGGGAGTATGGGGGGGTCTGGGTGGTGCACGCACGGGCCTGGCGGAAGATGCCAATGCCCCCCATACTCACACACTGTTCCCCCTCCCTCCTACTGCCGTTGCACAGAAGCGAACGTGCCTCCGCAAAGTGCAGTCGGTGTCGCTTCTTCCCTTCTATTCAGTTGGTCAACGTCGTTGAAAGCCCGTCCGTCCGGCCTTTATGGAACTAACACTTACAGGAAGGCATGGGAAATATAACTTCCCGAGTGGTCTCCCACTCTCTACCTGAAGCGTCATGCGGCCCCATTCTGCCGGACTCGTCGTTCTGACTCTACTGGTCCTGGTAGGAGGAACGAGTCCTCCTGCCGTTGGCCAGGAGGCAGATCCGCGCTCGTCTGCCGACACCTCCACAACCCACGGTTGGATGGGGTACGAGATTGGCCCGACGGCCTCCAGGGGCAGCGTCGTGTCACTCGGATTGGTCAACCACGTGCGGCCCCCACACCTTTTCCATTTCCGGTTGTTTAGCGAAATTGAGGATGTGGAGCCCCTCCTTGGCCACGGTCACGGCGGAATCGAACTGTTGTACGGCCGAACGACAACGTGGCTGCTGGGACGAGCATCGATGGCCACAGGTCTTTCTCTGGGACGCGAAGGACCGCTCTTTGGACGGCCCGACGACGTTCAAACGGTCATTGGACTTCCGGTAGAAGCAACCGTCCATCTCATTCCGCCCCGTTTCGACGTGGTCGGACTCAAGATTGGGGCTCGGGCCAATCTGAATCCAGAGCGGTCGTTCGGGGGGCTTTCCGTCGGGCTCGCGGTCGGACGGCTGCGTTAGGCCACCGGCAACGATCCGAGCCGTCGTGTTCAGTCCCGCTGCATTCGCACGGGCACGTGGCCCAGGTCGACCGTTCGGGTGACCGACGTCGTCGAGTCGGACGGCCCCTCGGCGGTAGCGGTAACCGTGAGGGCCGCGGGACGCCGGCCCACCGACAGGGTCCACGACGCCGTGAACGAGGCCGTGTCGGACGGACCCCACGTGTAACTCGGAGCCGACGTGAGTTCGGTTTCATTGTCCAGGACGAGCCGGTTGAACGTGACCGTGTAGGCCCGGTCGGCAAGCGAGTCGGGGCGCACCGTAAGCATGAACGTCCACTCGTCCTGGTACGCCTTGAGGCGAAGCCGACGCGCACGAACCGACGGCCCGAGAGACGGGACGAGCGCATCGCCTTCCTGCAAGACCGGACGCGCGTCCGCCGTCTCTTCCGTCGATTCTTCCTCGTCGATCAGGAAGGAGCGGACCAGCGTCATGCCCTCAATCCCGAACGCGAGCCCGAAGGCCAGCGCCAGCAGGATGCGCACCAGCCATTTCTCGGTAGCATTCGATTCGTTCGGAGACGAGTCAGAGGTCATCTCCGAAGAAGAGGAGGAATTGAGATTGCCCACAGACCGGCTGCCGGATCGGTACAACGTTAGCTCCGATCACGCTACTTACACGGATCGATTTTGATACGTGAAAACGTGATGCGTGGTCGTCACTCTGTACGCAACGCTCTTCTTCACGCATCACGCTTCACGCGTCACTCATTGTTACACCGGCGACGGCGGGGCCCCCGGCGAGAAGAGGCCGTCCAGCACCATGTCGGCCAGCGGCAGCGTGTAGGCCAGCAGCACCAGCACAATGGCGATGCCGATCCAGAGCTTCATGTTGTCGAGGATGGCGGGGGAGTGCTCCGCTC
>CAZSBW010000159.1:0-6447 GCA_964604815.1 uncultured Salinivenus sp.
CGTAAATTGGTTGAGCGCTGCCCGTACCATAATAAATGAATGGTTCCGCTACTAAAGATTGCCGCTCCATGCACATCGACGAGAATGACATCGCCCGCTACGTCGACGGACGGATCACGGACGACGAGCGAGGAGAGATTGAAGTTCACTTGGCAGAGTGTCCCCGGTGTCGCAATCAAGTTGCCGCGGTGCACCAACTCCTCGAAGACGAGTCCGGAAGGGAGGGGGGAATGGATTTTGGCGTCCGGGAGCAGGCTGAGGCCCTGGGAGGGGGAGAGGCCGAGGGGCGTTCGTCCGATCGGCGAATGGGGCGTCGTTTTGTGGCGGGGGCGGCGGCCGTTGTGTTGCTGACTGTTGCGAGCCTCCTGTACTGGCAGCATCAGGGGCCGCCCCCGAGCCGGCTCCGCTCTTCCTCCACCCCCTCGCACCTGACGGTAAGCGCCCCTGCCGACGGCGCCACGGTGTCCAGCCGGCCGGTCTTCGTGTGCGCCCCTGTGTCGGAGGCGCTTTCATACCGCGTGACGCTTCGGGCTCCCGACGGCACGGTGGTGTGGAAAGGAGACACGACCGCGGCTCGCGTGCCGCTCCCGCCGGACGTGTCACTGGCCGAGGGACAAACGTACCTCTGGCGGGCCGAAGCCCTGCACTCAAACGGGACGACGATTCGTTCGAACCTCCGGACCTTCACGTATGCTCCCTGACTCGGGCCGCTCCGTTTTCGGCTTCTGGCACTTGGTGGGCGTCGTGTGGCTTGGGATCGTCCTTGGGGCGTGCCAGGAGGATGAGGCGCGCATCCAGCGGGCGCGGGACCTGTTTGAGCGAGATCGGTTCCAACGGGCGGAGCAAACACTAGCCCCGCTTTTCGAGACGGGGGCGGGGCAGCCCGATAGTCTCTGCCTTTTCTACGGAAAGGTGTTGCTGGCCCGCGGCGCCCTCCACCGGGCGCGAGACGCATTCGAGCGCGTGCTGGATCGCGCGCCGACGCGTCGGGGCGAGGGCGTTTACGGACTGGCCCGAACGCACTTCTATCTCGGCCATCCGGACACCGCCCAGACCCTCAGTCGTCGGCTCCTGCGGCGCGGCCACAACCAGGACGATCCTATGCTCGTTGCACGGGGCCATCACGTGATCGGACGCACGCACTTTTACGAGGCCCAATACGACCGGGCCCTGGCGCGCCAGCGAACGAGCCTACAGTGGGCCCGACGGGCCGGCGCCCCGGAAGCCCGAGCCAATGCGCTCCGCCAGATTGGGGTGCTCTACTGGTACCGTGGAAAAATCGACTCGGCGAGGACCGCGTTCTATGAGCCGGCCCTTCGTCTTTACCGGCAGGTGGGGGATTCGATCGGGGTGGCCACGACGCTCAGCAACATCGGCTTCCTTCACTGGCAAAAGGAGGAGTGGCAGGCTCACGTCCGACTGCAGCTGCGCGCCTTCGCCCTGCGGAAGCGCATGGGCCACCAGGTGGGGCTGGCTGATAGCTACAGCTTCCTGTCGGTAATCCCCGGGTACACGGGCACCGACAATTCGACGTATCAGATCAAGTACGCTCGAAAAAGCCTTCGGCTGAGTCGACGGATCGGCTACGCCTGGGGGGAGCAGGTCGCAAGTGGACGGGTAACGAAGGCTCTCCGTAGCGGGCTGGAGGATTGGGATCGGCCCCTTCCGGCCCTGCAGACCACCGCCTCCCAGTCCTCCGGGGAGTATCGTCTGTTGCGCCTGGTGCGTGCCGCCCAGACGGCCCGCCGGACGAACCAGTGGCGACGGGCCGACACGTTGCTGGCCCGGGTTCGGCGCATTTCCGACTCCATCGGGTACCACAACTTTCAGCGGGGGCCTCTCCTCCAGCGGAGTCGGTTGCTCCTTCGTCTGGGGCGGGAGGACGAGGCGCGAGCGCTTCTGCGTCGGGCCGACACGCTGGAGGGGAGCGGGACCCGTCCGTGGACGAATACCCTTGCCACCCGCCTCCGGGCCCGCCTAGCTCTCCGAAACGGGTCGCCCGCCCGAGCCGCCGACCTGCTACGCCCCCTCGCCGAGAAATACGATCGGAAATACCTGCGAACGCTTCATCAGACGGCCCCGGAAGTTGCATTCCAGACGGCTGCAGAGGCCGTGCACGGAACGCGTTCCCGCATCTACGGGCGCCTCCTTGACGCGCTCGTGGGGTGGAAGGAAAGAGAGGCCTTCGCCCAATTGGAGCGAGAGCGCCGGTTGCCGTTTTGGGGCGGTCCGCAGTCGGGCGAAAGCGAGAAGTTTGGGCGGCTCGTCCGGCAGCTGGAGCAGCTGGAGGCCCATCCGGGCCGCACGAGCGAGATTCAGGACGTGCTCACGACCCTCGGCGAGCTCCGCAGCAAGAAACTGGCCGAGCAGCGCGTTCTTGATCGCGCAGGCCCGACGATTGGCGATCTGGACGTGACCACGCGACCTGCCCTGCGGCGCGTTCTTCGGGAACAGGAGGTCTTCGCCGAGTTCTTTGTCGCGAAGGATACTATGCTCGTCTTTGTGGCGCGGACGGATAGTTCCGCCTTCCTCAGGTTGCCGCGGAACCGGCTCTCGAAGACGGTCGAGACCTATCGGGAGATCATAAAGCGAGGACACGAACACCCTCGGGAACGGCTCTGGCGGCCCACCGGACGACGCCTGTACGAACTGGTGCTCCAGCCCCTCGTCCGCGACGGGTGGCTTACGCCGGACGATCATCTCATCATGGCGCCTCACCGCATGCTCTTCGGGGTGCCCGTCCACGCCCTTCCTGTCCCCACGACGGGGGACGCCCCGCGCTTCGCGGTTGAGCGGTACGGGGTGTCCTACACCCTGTCGGCGACTGCCCTGGTTGAGCGGCGGCATCGTCCGGGGCAGCCGCTCGACTCCGTGCTCGCCGCCGCACCGGTGTCTGAGCGCCTGGCCTATACCGAGCGGGAGGTTCGCCACGTTCCGGCGGCCCCATTCGAGGAGCGGCGGGTGTTGACGGGCGACGACGCTCGGGCCTCCGTCGTGCGCCGCCGATGGGACCAGTACGACATTGTGCACCTGGCCGCCCACGCCCGTACGAAGAAGCAATTTCCCCTCTATTCTTATCTCCAGTTCAGCGACGATCGCATCGAGCTCCACGAGGTGCTTCGCGACCGTCTCTCCGCTCAACTCGTGGTACTCAGTGCCTGCGAGACGGGGCGCGGGGTGGGGGGCAGCGGGTCAACCCCCACCAGTGCTACCCTCGTCAGCTTTCCGCGGGCCGTCCTGTCGGCCGGGGCGAGCAGCGTGGTGGCCTCGCTCTGGCGGGTCGACGATAAGGCCACCGCCCGGCTCATGAAGCACTTCTACCGACAGCTGACCGGCCCGCCTTCGAGCAGCTCGTCTCAAACGCAGGTCGTGTCAAGTCGATCAGAAGGAGCCGTGAGCCCGGCAAAGGCGTTGATTCGAGCGCAGCGCCGGTATCTCTCGGAGGCTCGCACGTCGTCGGCCCCCTCCAGTCATCCCTTCTACTGGGCCGGCTTCTTCCTGATGGGCGACGGCCGGTAGGGGAGCTATACCTGCTTCCGACTCGACATTGGCCAGGTAGTGCAGTCACGTGCAGAGCGTAGAGCTTTCATTCGAGAACGTCCTCTGCCGGATGCGGAGCTACCCCTGCGTGGGGGTGGGGCAACGGAAGCGTCACGTCGGGAGCCGGGTCGAGCAGGTGCCCGAGGCTCTCTCCAAAACCGTTCGTTCGATAGGAGGGAAGATTGGAGTCTCTTCGCTCGTGGTGCTATGTTGAGGATCCGTAGCAGAAGTTTTTCGTCGGTGAAAGAGTGCACGTGTGCATCGGGGAAGAATCCCATCTCCCTGTTTCGACTCCGTTTGTATTTTTGCCTCAGATATGGCCCTGCGTCGAACTCTTCCCGCATTTCTTCTTGCCTTTCTCCTTCCTGCGCCGGTCCAGTCTCAACAACCGTCGTCCGTCGATTCGCTCGAAACGACCCCGGTCGACTCGATGCAAGCGGCCATGGATCGGTTCAATTCCGAGGGGAGGCCCACGGCGGCCGACAGCACCGCGCTGCGCCAGTGGGCCGACTCTCTGCAAGCAATCGGACAATCGACCTGGGGACGGAATCCGAAGCGGGCCCGAGACTATCACCAATGGGCCCTCCGGGCCTATCGGGTGCTTGCCGATTCGGGCCGTGTTGCCGAAGCGATCGGGGACGTTGGGGTTACGTACTACTATCAGTCCCGGTACGAGAGGGCCTTGAACCACTTCAAGCGCTCCCTCACCATACACCGCGATCTCGGGGACCGAAAAGAAATGGCAAGCGCCCTGAACAACCTCGGGGTCATTCGTAAGGAACAAGGAGAGTACGAGAAGGCGCTCGCTCGGTATCGAGCGTCCGTCGAGATTGATCGCAATCTCGGGAACCGCGCCGGGGTGGCTTCGAGCCTCACCAACATCGGCCTCGTTTACCAGAGGGAGGGCCGGGATGAGGAGGCCCTCGCTCACTTCCGAGAAGCGATCCAGATCGATCGGGAACTCGACAACCGGGAGGGCCTCGCGAGCAACCTGCACAACATTGGGCTTATTCGGCAGAAGCAGGGCGAGTACGAAAAAGCCCTTGCCCGACACCGGTCGTCTCTCCAGATCGAGCGTAAAATGAACAACCGGGAAGGCATTGCAAGCACATTGAACAACCTCGGGGTCATTTGGAAGAATTTGGGCGAGTACGAAAAGGCGCTTGACCGGTCCCGAGAAGCGCTGCAGATCAACCGTGCAGTTGGCGATCGGGCCAGCGTCATTCTTAATCTTGTGAACGTCGGACAAGTCCATCTTGAGAGCGGGCGCCTTGCGGCTGCCAGTGACACGCTGGGGCGGGCGGTTCGACACGCCGAGAAGTTGCGCTTGAGCGTAACTTCTCCGGGGGCCCGGCGCTCCCTGCTCTCGACACAAATCCAGGCCTACCGGGGCCTCAGCGTCGCCCACCTCCGCTCGGGTCGCCCGGACGCAGCCCTCCGCACCGTCGAGCAGGCCCGGGCCCGTCTCCTCGCCGATCGGCTGGCGGGCACGGCCGTCGGCGACACGGCGTTTGCGCTCCCCTCGGTGCCCGAATTCCGTCGCACCCTTGCGGCGGATGAGGCCGCGCTCCTCTACACCGGGGTCGGGTCGGAATCGCCACTCACGGCCCTCGTCGTAACGCAGGACACAGTCCATGCCCGCGAGCTTCCCGACTCCACGTTTCTGGCCGCCGTCAAGAACAAATACGCGACGCACCTCAATCGCCTGCGCCGGGAAAGAGGCCCGCTCACCGCGGCTTTGGGTGAGAACACGGCGCCGGGAGAGCCCTCTATGCCCAGCCTCGCAGAGATTATTCGCTTCTACCGGTACTACCTGACTCGCGATCAGGCCGACACCTCGATTCAGAATGAGCTCTCCCGGCGTCTGTATGACCTGCTCGTCGAGCCGATTGCTCCCGTCACTGCGGACAAACGTACGCTCGTCGCAGTGCCCACCGGTGCGCTGGGGTATCTGCCCTTCGAGACCGTTCGAGACTCGACCGGCACGTACCTGGCAGAGAAGAAGCACGTTCGCTACGCCCAGTCGCTAACGGTGTTACGCCAGCTGCAGGGACGCGACTACTCGGGGCGTGAACAGTCTCTCCTCGCCTTCGGGGGGGCAGTCTACGAGCCGAACTCGAAAAGTGGGAGCAGCACCCTCATTGCCGAGGCCCGCCGTGGATCCACACGCGCCGCGACCCCGGATCACGCCTCCACACTTCTTCGGGACGCGAGTCGCCGCATGGAGCAGGGAAAAAGCCCGCGCCGGGTCTACCGAAAGCTCGGCTACGCCTGGTGGGGGAACCTGCCCGGAACGGAACGCGAAGCACAGCAGCTCGGCCAGATTGCAGGGGGGACGGCGACGGTGCTTACCGGAGAGATGGCCTCCGAACGCACCGTTCGCTCCATCAACGAGCGGGGCGAGCTGGGCGAGTACGAGCGCCTACACTTTGCCACTCACGGCGTGGCGATCCCGGAGACCCCAGAGCTGTCGGCGCTGGTGCTCTCGCAGGCGAAAGCCTCCGACAGCCTCGCGGCAAAAGACGGCTATCTGACGATGGAAGAGATTGCGGACCTGGAGATGCGGGCGGACGTGGCGGTCTTGTCCGCCTGCCAGACCGGCCTCGGGAAAGTTGTGGCGGGGGAGGGGGTCGTGAGCCTCTCGCACGCCTTCCTACGGGCCGGCGCCAACGCCACCCTCGTTTCCCAGTGGAAGGTGCTGGACGAGTCCACCCGGCGGTTCATGACCTCGGTCTACGAGCGGGCCGAGGCCGAGCAGACGTCCTTCGCCGAGGCGGTCACCGAGACGAAGCGAGCGTTCATCGAGGGCGAGTACGGCGCGAAGAACACCGATCCGCTCCGCTGGGCGCCCTTCGTCTACTACGGGCGGGAATAGCCCCCGAAGTCCCCGTTCCGGGATAGCACTCA
>CAZSBW010000160.1:0-6433 GCA_964604815.1 uncultured Salinivenus sp.
GGCGAAGCGGTCGGGAAAAATCTGGTAGAAGACGGCGTGCTTGACCCAGTCGGGAGTCATCTGCGTGTGCGGCTGAGAGCAAGAAAGACGTTGGCGTTGGACCGGAAACGGATGCGCAGAGCGACAGGACACTCGATCTTCATTCCGCGTCCTCATCCGTCTCCTGGGAGGAGGGAGGAGCGACGGACTGTTTGAGCAGGGACCGGATGTGGTCGAGTTCGTCCTCGTTCGTGGCGTGGCCCATGCCTTCGTAGATCCGTTTTGTGACCTTCGCACTCAGGCGTCGGAAGACCTCGGCGGTCTCCTCCACCCGCTCCAGCGGAATGTAGGGATCCTGATCGCTGCACCCGAGGAAGACGGGCGTGCCGTCGAGCGTGCCCTCGTACTCGAAGTCGGTGTCTTCGGGACCGATGAGCCCGCCGCTCAGTCCCACGATGCCCCCGTAGCGCTGCGGATGTCGAACGGCATACTCGGCGGCCAGGCACGCGCCCTGCGAGAAGCCGCCCAGAACAACCTGATCTGCGGTCAGGCGCCCCTCGCACGCTTGCTCGATCAGGTCGCCCACGACCTGGAGGGCCGAACTCAACTCGGGCTCGTTTTCCTCGATTGGGGCCATAAATGACTGCGGATACCACGATCGGCGGGCGGCCTGCGGAGCGAGGTAGGCCACGTCCGCGAGGTCGAGCTCGTCGGCCAGGGCGAGCATGCCGCGGGCGGAGGCACCGCGCCCGTGCAGCAAAATTACGGCAGCCTGGGCCTCGGACAGAGACGCGCCGGCGTCGAGGACGGGCTGGTCCTGGTGCACGCCGTTGGAGGAAGGCATAGGAACGGAGGGGGTGTCGAAAAGGAGCGAATGACAATCGGCACCCTACGAGGGCTCCGTGAGGGACGGAAGGCTGCTCTCGATCGCGTCCCGGCGCGGTTCGAGCCAGGACGGGAGGCGGAGCGTTTCGCCCAACTCTGCCTCCGACTCGTCGGTGAGGAAGCCGGGACCGTCCGTGGCAATCTCGAAGAGAATGCCCGAGGTCCAGTTCGGATCCCGAAAGTAGATGGACTGGAAGTACTGGCGGTCCTTTATCTCGGTCACTTGGATTCCATGATCGCGGAGTGCGTGCTGGCACCGCTTCTGTTCGGCGGCATTGCGGGCGCGGAAAGCAATGTGATGGACGGTGCCCCTGCCCATGCGGCCCGAGGGATGCCGGTCGCGAACCTGCAGGTCAATCTGATCGGCCAGATTGGACTCTGGGGCCTGGAGGCGAATGCGGTCGTCGTGCTCGTCGACCTGTGTCCAGCCGAAGACCGTTGTCAATAGCTCGGGAGTGCGATCGTCGGAGAAGATGGGGAGGGTGGGGGCGTGGAAGCCGCGAATGGCGCGGTTCGCAGGGACAGGACCGTCGCTCCAGGCGCCGTCATTCTCCATCGCGTCGGTGGCCACCAGTTCCAGGGCGAGTCCCGCGGGGGCCTCGAACCGGAGTACGGGCTCTCCGAACCGCTCGTCCCGAGTCGTGGTCACGTCGGTGTCATTGAGGTGGGCTGCCCAGTCGTCGAGCGTGCCGGGGGGCACGGCGAAGGCCACGGCGGTCACCATGCCGGCCCCGTTGCGACCCGATCGGGCCTGCGGCCAGGGGAAGAAGGTTATGGTTGTGCCGGGCCGGCCCACCGTGTCGCCGTAGTAGAGGTGATGCGTCTTGGGGTCGTCGAAGTTGACGGTCGTCTTGACGCGGCGCAGCCCGAGGACGCCCGCGTAGAAATCGAGATTGACCTGAGCTGCGCCCGAGAGGGCAGTGACGTGGTGAAGGCCGGGAACAGACGGATCAGGCATGAACGAGTAAGGAGCGTCGCTACGATTGGGAGCGGTCGCCGGCGTTTTGAACGATGGCCAGCGTGCAGCGGCTCACGCAGATGAGCTTTTCCCCTTCATGCCGAATTTTGACGTCCCACACGTGCGTGGTGCTGCCGGTGTGCAGCGGCGTCGCCACGGCGACGAGCCGCCCTTTCTTCACGGATCGCACGTGGTTGGCGTTCACTTCCATCCCGACGGCGGTGCACTCCTCCGGCGCCGCCAGATAGGCGCCCACGCTGGCCACGCTCTCGGCCAGCACGACGCTCACCCCGCCGTGCAGCACCCCGAAGGGCTGGTGGTGGTTGGGCGTCACCGGCATGGTGGCCGTCACCCGCTCCGGGCCCGTTTCCACGAGTTCAATGTCGAGCAGGCCGGCGACCCCGCCCAGGTCGTCGGGGAGCGACTTGCTGGAAGCATTCGATGAGGAGGACGCTGAATCTGGAGGCATGAGAGCAAATAGACGACCGCTAAGCACGAGTTAATGCATATCCGGGCAGGCCTCGCCCCCCTGACGGAGCACCGGCGACGACAAGAAACACTGGCTGATAAAGCGTACCAAAGAGACAGCTTCGAGGCAACCGTCTTTCGAGACCGTCACATGAAGCCAGAGAGTGCGAGGCGCCCACCAGAACGGGGAATTTCGCAGGACGACCCCGCAAAAGTAGCCGACGCCTCTGGGTCCTGCCTGTTTCCGCGCACACTCGTCGGGGAAAGCATTAGCGGAGGCGGGCGGAAAAAGACCGTCGGAGTGACCACGCTCTTTCTGCCGGATGCCGTCGATTTCCGGACATGTCTCGGTACGGACCGCTAACACAGGGTGTTGTCGACGATCCCAGAAATTCATCCCCGGCTTGCGGGCCACGGCGACCAATCGGTGAATGGATCGAGCGACGGAAGGGTACTTTCTTCCTCTCGTCTTTGTTTGCACTGCTTTCCGCCACCGAGAAAAATTCCCGTCGGAGTTCCTGGAAGACGATTGTGCCGGACGCCCGTCCTCCCCCGCGGCGACGAGCAGGTAACCGTGCTGAGCCGGGAGGAGGACGGCCCTGTCCCCCCACTCTCCTTCGTTCGTTGGACCGGCGTCAGGCCGACGAACCCCTCCCGTTGCGCAGCCGCTTTCCGAGGGCAAAGAAGCCTGCACCAAGCAGAGCGAATGCCACCCCGGCCAGCCACGCGACAAGGGCCGACACCCCACCCCATATTAGAAGGACGAGGGGCTGCCATCCCTCAAAGGTGTCCCGGAAGAGCTCGAGGGCCACGTAGCCGTATCCCGCCGCGAAGAGGCCGAAGGTGATTGCGGCGTACCGGACCACGGGCTCCACGTAGCCGACGCCCGTCGTCACCGAGAGGGCGCCCTCGTCCTGGCGTTTTCGCCACAGCACCCACCCGACGACCCCGAGAATGGGCAGGAAATGGAGAAGAAAGGGGAACGGAAAGGGATAGGGAAAGGCCGCGAGTTCGAGAAAACCGTCGCTCCACGGGCTCGCGCTCGCGTACACGAATTCCAGAATCAGGAGTACAGCAAGGACGGACCCGTAGATCGTTCGGTGGGAGGGAGGACGCAGCGTACTCATCATGGAGAGGGGGCTCGGCAATGTGGAACCATTTTCGTGCGTGGAGTCAGGTGCAAATCCCCGATCTTACCTGCCGGAACCGCCGATGGCTCAGGTCTCAGGGGCGGTCGTACGGAATGGTGTTCTCGTGCGTCCGCTCGTCGGCTCCGTCGGGCGCGCGCCCGATCATCTCGTTGGCTGAACCGTCGGGGCGCTTCACGAGATCAAAAGCGTCGTAGCGCTCACCGGTTACCGTGTACGAGCGGTATTTCATCGTGTCGCGTCCCACGTGGACGATCTGGAAGAGCTGGGTGTTCTCCGCCGCCCGCTTCAACTCGATGCCGTCGTATCCCGCCCACCGATTCTCCTTGAGGTCGTACATTTTCGCTCCACTTACGGAGTTGACGTAGACGGTGCCGCTCGGCGAGCGCGCGTTGACGCCCTGCGCGAGGTTGTGGGTCCGGCCGCGGGCATAGGTGTGGTCGTGGCCCTGCAGGGCGAGGTCTACCTGATGCTCGTCGAAAAGCGGCTTCCAGGCCCGGCGGAGGGCCTCATTTTCCCGCCCTTCGGACGAGGAAAAGATCGGATGGTGGAACGTCGCCACCGTCCAGCGGGCGTCGGACGCTTGGAGCGTCCGCTCCAGCCACTCGGTCTGGCGGCGGAGCAGGGTCGAGTCCAGCTTGGCGGCCATACTGTTGAGACCAATCACACGCATCCCCTGATGCTCGAACGAATAGACCGTTTCTTTCAGGCCGTCGGGGCCATTCTGGGGAAGGGCAAACTGCGGGCGCCAGTGTGCAGAGAGGTGATTCGGCCCTTCGTCCCGGAACACCGAATTTGCTATTCGGAGACTCCATTTGGGGGATCCTCCGTACTCGTGGTTGCCGGGCACCGGCACGGTCGGCATCATGCTCTGGATCCAGTCGCCCGCCTGGTGCCAGCGGCCCCACTCGACGTTGCGCTGCGCGCGGTTTACGAGGTCCCCGGCATGAATGGCGAAGGCGGCGTCGGGGGCCGTCGAATAGGCCGCCCGGATGGCCCGGCTCCAGTGCGAACGAAGGTTGTTCTGCGCGTCGCCGAGATACAGGAAGGAGAAGGACGCCGGCTCGTCACTCGCCGTGGTAGCATGGAACCATTCGCTCCAGTGGGTGCTGTCGCCCACACGGTAGGCGTAGGTCGAGTCGGCCGCCAGGCCTTCGAACGTCACCGAGTGGTAGTGGTAGGGCGCGTCGACCGAGTCGGGAGGCACCCCGGGCACGTCGAGCGGATGGGTGGTGGCCTCGACCGTGCGGGCCTTCGTGTAGAAGGAGGGCGCGGGCGTCGCCGGGGCAATCTGGGCCTTCGGCTCGGTTACGGTCGAGTCGGTGCGCCACGAGACGCTGAGGGACGAGGACGGGTCCTGCGCCCAGGTGAGGGTGACGCGGTCCGGGTAGGCGGTGGCGTGCTCGCCGGGTTCCCCGCCGTCATGGGGATGCGAATGAGCATCCGGCTCCGTGGAAGGCGAACAGCCTGCGAGGAGAGCTAAGAGGACGAAAGCGAGAAAAGCAAGAACGTCGGTGCATGAACGCATCCTGATCAGAAACCCAACAGGCAGATTACGGAGGTGGGGCGAATAGCTCGGTTCATGATACCTATTTTCCTGCGCAGACTCAATTCTCCTCAGAGTACTCCGTCGAGTGCTCGTCGTCTGTGCTGCTGGGATTCACACCTGGAATACTAGATCCACACTGTCCTGGTGTTGCCATTTGAGCGCGGCGGATCTACCTTGGAAAGGCTGTCTCTTTCGTACTGTCTACACCCGCCCTATGTCTTCATTTTCGAAAGTCCGCCCCCTCGGTGCCGCACTGGTTCTCGCGGTGATCGCTGCCGGTCTCTCGGCCTGGACCGTTGGTTCGTTTCCCGCTTCCCCCGACCATGGCGCGTCGCCCTCCGCCCCCGGGCCGGACCCGGAGTACGCCGAGAACGGGATGGTCGTCTCGGCCAAGCGCACCGCCTCGAAGGCGGGCGTCGAGATGTTGGAGAAGGGCGGCAACGCCGCCGATGCGGCCGTCGCCACCGGCTTCGCCCTGGCCGTCGTCCACCCCTGGGCCGGCAACATCGGCGGCGGCGGCTTCATGGTGATCCGCCAGCCGGACGGCTCGGTCACGACCATCGACCACCGCGAGGACGCCCCGAGCGGCGCCACGCAGGACGTGTACCTCGACGCCGACAGCACCGCCGTGCGCAAACGAAGCCGGCGGGGCTACCTCGCCTCCGGCGTGCCCGGCACCGTCGCCGGCCTCCTGAAGGCCCTCGACAAGTACGGCACGCTCGACCGCGAGACGGTCATGGCGCCGGCCCTCCGCCTCGCTCGGGAAGGATTTCCCCTACCCCACTCCCTCGCCACGGACCTGAACGAGGCCTACGCCGACTTTGCCGAGTTTCCTGCGACGAAGAAATACTTCACCAAGGGCGATTCGACGAAGAAATACCGGGCCGACGAACGGTTCGTCCAGAAAGACCTCGCCGAGACCCTCGAACGGATTCAGGAGAAGGGCAAAGCCGGATTCTACGAAGGAAAGACGGCCGAACTGCTCACGGAGCAGTTTGAGGAAAACGGCGGGCTGATCGACGAGCAAGACCTGGCCGAGTACGAGGCCGTCGAGCGCGAGCCGGTGGGCACCACCTACCGCGGCTACGACGTGCACTCGATGGGGCCGCCCTCCTCCGGCGGCGTTGCCATTGCGCAGTTGCTGAACGCGGCCGAGCGGAAACCGATCGGCAAGATGGGGTTCAATTCCAGTAGCACCGTGCACTACCTCGGCGAGGCCATGCGCCGCGTCTACGCCGACCGCGCGACGTGGCTGGGCGACCCCGATCACGTCACCGTGCCCACCGACGGGCTCATCCAGACGGACTACATGCGGGATCGAATGACCTCGTTCGACTCGCTCCGCATCACGCCCAGCGACTCGGTGAATGCCGGTGATCCCGCGATGCCCGCCGAATCGATGGAGACGAGCCACTACTCGGTGGCCGACAGCAGCGGCATGGCCGT
>CAZSBW010000161.1:0-6422 GCA_964604815.1 uncultured Salinivenus sp.
TCGCCGAGATGCTCGTCCTCGGCCTTGTAGGTGATGCCGAAGCTGCCGGTCCCCAGCACCGCCTCGATGCGGTACTCCTTGCGGAGCCGGGCGCCCTCGGGAAGCACAACCGGGTCATGGGTCGGGGCCGAGTTGTTCTGGCGTTCCTGACCGGAACGGGGTTCTGAATCGGAGGAAGAAACCATCTACAGCGGAAAATCGAATTGCGAGGAAGAAATACACCGGTCGTCGAGAGGAGCCGAAAAAGATCTGCTCTTTCCTCTCTTTAACGTAATCCGATTGCGAAGGGACGGTTCACTCGTACACATCAGCATCCACGGACGAGCAAACCGGCCTGATTTCGAGGGCTCTAAATCTGGTGGTGTCCGGTTTTCGAGATTTCCGCGACCGCAATTGCTGCTGATCGGTTGTCCAGCGGACGCTCGGAACCGATCTTCCCCGATCAGAAAAGCGGCTCCGGGCTAAATTATATCACTGCAGTCCCGCCGCAGACGTGCGAGACGAGGATGTGAATACGCTCCACAATCCTGTGGATAACCGGTGGATAAGTGGATAACCCCTCCTGAACAACTTGTGCGCCAATTTTCGAAATTCGACCGCCGTGCACAACTCGGGGAGGTGTACACAGTCGTCCGCACGTTCTCAACACTGTGGACGGCTGTGCACAATCGTATCGATTTTCCCCGGCCTGAGCTGTGGATAACTGTGGAAACGTGGATAACGGACCCAAATTCGGCCTGCTAAGCCGTTCAGCGGCTTCAGAACAGGGACAAACTGTGCATAACCCCGTGAATGACTCGGAAGGCTTTCCACACCCAGAGTCAATCAATGTGGGCGGCTCGATTGTCCACATTTCCACACGATTAACAACAACAACCACATATTTCTAAAAATCCCAGGGTGCTTCATTCATAGGAGGGACGTGTGGATAACTCAACCCTTCGGTGATATGGTTGTCTTCAGAAAATTATTGAGCACTCAGTCACCGGCAACCGGTACACCGGAGTATATCAGACGCATCTGAGGACATATTCCTATTGGGTAATAAACCACTTGAAGCCGTGGAGCACTTTATTCTCGGGTCTCACGCCTAAGCAATCTGGGATTCCTTCTAAGTTCGTCATTCCCCTACCACCCAGACTGAGACCCATCGGCGGATCGGCCAAGTACGACTATCTCCACTGAACCTCCCAAACCTCCTCGCCATTGCTTTTCAGCCAGACGGCACCATTCTCTGCCGTACTCCGGACCTGTGCTCCATTCGACCTCCATCTCTCTAAGACATCACCATCAGGCATCCCATAGCGATTCGTGCGACCCACGCTAACTACAGCTTCCGTGCCCTCCGTAGTGTCCACGACTGAGTGCACGAACGGCTGCGTGCTACTCGTCTCGGACCCGTGGTGGGGCACTTTCACAACCCGACTGGAAAGCTGACCACCATACGCACGAACGAGGTCACGTTCGGCTTCAGCCTCTACGTCGCCAGGGAGGAGTACATCCGTCTCGCCGTAGGCAAGGTGGATCACCACGGACCGGCCGTTCCTGCTTTCGATTCCACGACGCGTCGGATGCGCCGGGGGGGCTAGTACCTGCAGCCGAACGTTCGAGCCGATGGAAAAGTCGTCCCCGCGCTCTACTGCTTCTGCCGTCACCCCGTGCCGAGTGAGAAGACGACGCGTCTCTTGATACAGCTCTGTCTCAACCTGTTGGCCACTGTGGATCACCCGTCCCACCGAAGCATCCCCCAGAATCGCCGGCAGCCCCCCCAGATGATCACTGTCGGGGTGCGTCACAATGACGGCTTCGAGGTGATCGATACCTTGACGCTTCAAATACGGAAGCACCGAGTACGCCGCCGCGCTACTGCCACCAAAGGATTGAGGTCCCGAGTCTACCATGAAGTGCTTTCCATCCGGCGTAGACACGAGAAGCGCGTCTCCCTGACCAACGTCGAAGAACACCAAATCGAGCGTCGGACCCGCATCCTGTCCAGTAGTCTCCACCCACACCCCTCCCCCCATCAGCAGTAGCGCGCAAATCAGGCACCGCCACCGCAGCCGAGGACGCGGCCACTGGGCGAGGCTTACGATTCCGGCTGTGAGTGCCCCCAGTGTCCACACGTCAGGGTCGGTGAGCCGGACGCCCGCCCACGAGAACCACTCGACTCCCCATCGAGAGGTGAGCAGGAGTCCCTCCACGAACAGGTCCGCTGCACTTCCAAACGCTGCTCCTGCCGTCGTCCACAGGCTGCCCACCACCTCCATCGCCACCGCAGCAGAGAGAGCCAGTCCCGTACAGGGAATGCCCACTACATTGAGCGCAAGCCCCGCCGCCGACACCCACCCAAAGTGGTGGAGCAACACGGGCGCCGTTCCCAGCATTGCGGCTGCCGATACCGTCACCATCGAAATGAGCCAATCGGCGACACTGGATGACCGGTACCGCTCCGGAATGAGGTCCAGAAGCCGTGGATTGAGCGTCACAATGCCCGCCACGGCCGTCATCGAGAGCTGAAATCCTACGTCGAATAGGGCCGGCGGGCGGACGGTGAGAAGCACAAGGGCCGCCACGCCGAGGGTGTTCAGCGGATGGCTCGACCGCTGGAAGACAACCCCGCCAATGAGAAGTGCTGACATGACCACGGCCCGCACGACCGACGCCCGAGCGCCTGTGAGAAGCATGTAGATTCCCAGCACGGCCACCGTCAGCCCAGCCCGGCCCACCTCCACGGTCCGCCACCTCAGCTGAAAGCGCATCAGTAGCGGGCGGAGCAACACGTAGAGCACCATTCCCACGAGGAAGACGTGGAGTCCCGACACGGCGAGCAGGTGCATGAGCCCCGTACGGGCAAACCGTTCCCGCTGTGCGTCGGTAATCCGGCTCCGATCGCCCAGAAGAAGCGCCTGAAGCACCGCCTGCCCCTCGTCACTCGGCACGTACCGGAGGATTTGCCGACGAACGTGGCTCCGGACGCCGACCACGAGATCTCCCAACACGCCCCGCTCCCGATTCAGCCGCGTCACGTTCGATGGCTTTCCCACGTACATCACACAGCAGGTGCCTCGTCGGGCCAGGTAGTCTGCGTAGTCGAATCCACCCGGATTGCGTTGGCCCGGGGCTGGGCGCGGCTCCCCTCGCAGGCGAACGCGGTCGCCCTCAAACAGGCGAGGAAACCTCGACGAGGTCTTTTCCGCCCACGGAGACGGGCGGAGCGTGACTCGGACCTGCCCGTCCACAGTCGTCGTGTCGCCGGGACCGAACACCGTGTCCACGGCCACTGTGAATCGCACGTCGGACGGCGAGCGCTCCGGCGCGTCCTGAACAATCCCGTCGAGCGTGAGGAGTTGATCGTCGGCTGCGGCGGCCACAGGCTCCAGAGCTCGCGGCGACGGTGCGTCGTACGCAGCGTGACGAGCACCACCCGCACAGACGACCATAAGCGCCACCGCCCCAACCCGCCCGAGCGGTGCGAGGCTCACCATTCGTCGACGATCCCACCACTGCATGCCTCCGAAGAGTGCGAATCCGCCCACAACTCCCCCAATCCACACGGGCATTCCAACCCCCCCGCTCACCGCCTCCACCACCACGCCGGTTGCAAAAGCCCCAGCTACGAGGAGCGCCGGGTACGCCGACCAATGAATAGACGAACCGGGACGCACCGAACTGACGAGGTCTTGTGACACGTCACTCGCCTCAATAGACACATTTCCGCCCCAGTTCTAACTTCAACCCCGAACGCCGTTACGACGCAGCCTACGCTTCCCTCATGTTCAGTATTCTCGTGTATGCACCGGAAAGTCTTCCGCGATTCACTGCGGAATCCAGCTCTTTCCACCAGAGTCTCGATTCCCGAGGGCTTCTTGCCGACAACAACCCTCACTGCCCGGAAATCAAACGCAAGATCCAAGATTAAGGGAATCTGTCCTCCGTACCGAACCTCCGGCTCCACGAAAGATACGAAAAGAGCTTTATCCCTAAGGCGTGCCCGTCGGTTGGCGGTTGTGCCCCGTTCCTTCCAAGTTCTGGCGACTTCCATGAGTACCCGACGCGAAGCCCGTGAACGTGTGATGCAGGCCCTGTACGCACACGAGCAGGCGGGCGGGGAACCGGAACACTTCGTTCAGACCTTGCTCAATCCCGAGTTTGACGATCCTCAGACGCGCGAGTTCGCCGAGCGTCTATTTCGGGCGACCCTTAACCGGCAAGAGGAGGCGGACGAGATCATCCGGGCACACGCGACGAACTGGGATCTCCACCGGGTTACGGCAATCGACCGAGCACTCCTTCGGATGGCAACGACCGAGCTTTTGGCCTTCGAGGAAATCCCCCCAAAAGTGTCGATCGACGAGGCCATCGAAATTGCAAAAACCTACAGCACCCCTGACAGCGGTCCGTTCGTCAACGGCGTGCTCGACGCCATTCTGATGGACCTGCACGAACAGGGCCGTCTCGACAAGTCGGGTCGGGGGCTCATTGGTATGGAGGCCATTCGCAACCGGGCGCAGTCCTGATGGGAATGGAGATTCACGTCCGATTGGACAGCTCGGGTTGCTTTCTCTCCATAAATTCGCAACCTTATCGGAAGGGGAATTTCCCTTCTCCTCGAATATTCGCTTCACGACGGCACCCAGCGCCGAAAGGCAGGGTTCAATGCGATGGGTCTCATAGCAATAGGTGACATTCACGGATGCGCAAAATCGTTCGACGCTCTCCTCGACAAGATTGACCCGTCCTCGGACGACCACCTTCTGTTCGTGGGCGATTACATTGACCGCGGTCCCGACTCGAAAGGCGTCATCGACCGTTTGCTCGAGCTCCGAGAAGAGGTGGAGTGCACCTTTCTACGGGGCAACCACGAGTCGCTGATGCTGGGCTACCTCGACAATGGTGCATTTAACCTGTGGCGCGTGAATGGAGGGGTGTCCACGCTTCAGAGCTACCTCGGCAGCGGCGATTCGGACGTCGAAATTCCCGAGGAGCACGCCGAGTTCGCCCGAAATACGAAACTCTACCACGAGACCGACGACTTTTTCTTCGTCCACGCCGGATTGAAGCCCCACCTCTCAATCGAGGAAAATCTCGAGCAGAACGAGGAAAAGGTCTTTATGTGGGAGCGTGAGCACCTCGGGTCCGATGAGCTTGCGTGGGAGAAACCCGTCGTCTGCGGTCACACGCCCCGCCCCGAGCCCATCAACCGGGAAAAGCTCATTCTTATCGATACCGGCTGCGTCTATCACATGCAGCCCGGCATGGGGCGTCTCACCGCCGTTCGCCTCCCGGAGCGCGAGTTCATCGACGTGGAGTACATGGACTGAGGCGGAGGCTGAAGTTCGGACGGAGTTGCGTTCCGCGAAGGGACTGCCTCGAGCGATCTGGGAAGATCGTTCGTATTGCGTATTTCGTATTCCATTTTTCCTGAACCCAAAGCACGGAATACGCAATACGAAATACGGGAAGCACCCCACCCACTGTGCCTGGCGCGCCCGTCTTCGTTCGCCGCACCCGTTCAGAGCTTGTTCGTCCTCATGTCCCTGCAGTGCGGTCTCGTCGGCCTGCCCAACGTGGGCAAATCCACCATCTTCAATGCCCTGAGCAACGCCAGCGTCGACGCCGAAAACTACCCCTTCTGCACGACGGACAAGAACGTGGGCGTTATCCCCGTCCCCGACGAGCGGCTGGAGCGGGTGCGCGAACTGGCCGGGTCGCCCAAGACCGTGCCCACCACCATCGAGTTCGTCGACATTGCCGGGTTGGTGGAGGGCGCGTCCGAGGGCGAGGGGCTGGGCAACCAGTTTCTCGCCAACATCCGCGAGGTCGACGCCATCATCCACGTCGTCCGCTGCTTTGAGGACGACAGCGTGGCCCACGTGGACGGCTCCGTCGACCCGGTGCGCGACGTGGAGACGATCAACACCGAGCTCTTGCTCAAGGACCTGGAGACGGTCGAGAAGCGCCTCGACAAGCTGGAGCCCGCGGCGAAGAAGGGCGACAAGCAGGCCGCCGAGAACCTGCCGGTGTTTGAGCGCCTGCACGATCACCTCAGCGGGGGGAACTGGGCGCGCTCCTTCAAGGTGTCGAGCGACGATCAGGCCCTGGTGGACGAACTCTTTCTCCTCACCGACAAGCCGGTGCTCTACGTGGCGAATGTGGCTGAGGACGATGTGGCGAGCGGAAACGAATACGTAGAGGCGCTTCGCGGCATTGCCGACGAGGAAAACACGCAGGTCGTCGTCATCTCGGCGGAGGCGGAAGCGCAGATTGCAGAGTTGGAGCCGGAGGAGCGGCAGCTCTTTCTGGACGATATGGGGGTGGAGCGTTCGGGGCTCGATCGCCTCATCCATGCCGCCTACGAGGTGCTGGGCCTCATCACCTTCTTTACGGCGGACGAGAAGGGGGCCTACGCCTGGACGATCGAG
>CAZSBW010000162.1:0-6412 GCA_964604815.1 uncultured Salinivenus sp.
AGTAGTGATGCTGCCACTCCGTCTTGATTTTAGCCATGTCGACGTTGGACGGGCATTCCGTCTTGCAGGCTTTGCACTGGATGCAGAGGTCCATAACGTCGGCCATGTCGTCGCCGGTCATGGCGTCGTCGGAGAGGTCGCCCGCCAAGGCACTGCGGAGCGCATTCGCTCGCGCTCGGGTCGAATCTTTTTCCTCACGGGTGGCCATGAAGCTCGGGCACATCGTCCCCGCCCGCAGTTTGCGGCACGCCCCGTTGCCGTTGCACTTCTCGACCGCCCCCGCAAAGCCGCCGTCCCCCGAAAAGTCGAGCTCCGTCTGAAAGGGGCGCGTCTGGTACTCCGGCCCCATGCGCAGGTGATCGGTCATCGACGGGGCATCGACGACCTTTCCTGGATTGAGGATGTGCTTGGGATCGAAGATCGACTTCGTCTTCTTGCACAGCTCGTAGAGCTTCTCCCCCAGAATGGCGGAATTGGCCCATCCACGAACGAGGCCGTCCCCGTGCTCCGAGGACACCACGCCGCCGTACTTTTGGACGAGGTCGAGCGACTCCTTTGCAATCGCCTCCATCTTCTCGACCTCCACCTCGTCGCGAGTGTTCACGAACGGCCGCACGTGCAGGCATCCGGCGGAGGCGTGGGCGTAGTAGGCGGCCCGCGTGTCGGTCTCGTCGATGAAGGTGGAGAGCTCATCGATGTAATCGGCCAGATTTTCGACCGGCACCGACGCATCTTCGATAAACGCCCACGGCTTGTAGTCGCCCTCCACCCCCATGAGGAGCCCGAGCCCTTCCTTCCGGATGGACCACACGTTGTCAATGGCCTCGGGCTCGACCACGCGGACGACCGAATAGCCCCGATCCGTCTCCGCAAGGACGCGATCGAGGGCGTCGAGCTGGGCGGCGACGTCATCGGCCGAGGCGCCCGAGTATTCGGTGATGAGGACGGCGCCGGGCGTCCCGTCCAGAAAGGTGAGCCGCTCGGCATAGCCCGGCGTCTGCTGAGTACGCTCGATGGCAACCCCATCGAACAGCTCCACGGCGGTCGGATCCGTCTCCAGCACGGTCGTGACCGCTCGGAGCGCATCGTCGCGCGACTTGAAGTGGGCGACTCCGAGTGCCGTCCGTGCCGGCTTTTCGACGAGGTCGCAGGTGATCTCGGTCGCGACGGCAAGCGACCCTTCACTGCCGCAGAGAAGCTTCGCCAGGTTGCGCTCTTCCTCCAGCAGCGCCTCCAGCCGGTAGCCGTTGTTGCGCCGCCAGTGACTGGGCGTATCCTGTGCAATGGTCTCGCGTCCCCCCTCGGCCAGCAGCGCGTCGAGGCCGCGATAAATCGCCCCTTCGAGGCCGTCGGCGCGCATTCGTTCCTGCCACTCCGCGTGGTCGAGCGGCTCGAAGGTCGCGTGCGTGCCGTCGGCCAGCAGCACCTCGGCCCGCCGGACGTGATGGATGAAGTTGCCGTAGGTGATGGAGTGCGTGCCCGTCGAGTTGTTGGCGAGCATCCCCCCCAGGGTCGCCCGATTGGCGCTGGCCGGATCCGGCCCCACCATCAGCCCGTGCTCGGCGGCGGCCCGGTTCAGGTCGGCGAGGGTCACGCCGGGCTCCACCCGAGCGGTCTGCGCCTCCGGGTCAATCTCCAGAATGTCGTTGAGGTGCACGGTAAAGTCGACGACGAGCGCCGTGTTCACCCCCTGCCCCGCCAGCGACGAGCCGCCGCCGCGCGGCAACACGGGAATCCCGAATTCCGACGCCACCTCCAAGGCCGTTTGTACGTCGGACGTGGACTCGGGCTCCAACACACCGAGGGGCTGCATGGCGTACATGCTCGCATCCGTGGCATAGAGCGCCCGCGACATCTCATCGGTGTGGAGGGTGCCCTCAGTCCGAGGCTTGAGGACGTCATGGAGGGCACGCTCGTATTCGGGAGAGGAAACCGGCATTTCAATGTCGACAATTTAAGGAAACCGCTCTGCCTATCGTCCGCTTGGAGCCCTTTCAAACAGAAATGGGCGAAAGAGTGTCCTCGGACGGTTGTCAGGGCGAACGCGAGGTACCGAACTCTTCCCATGGGTAGCCCTTAGATCTCGATCAGTTCGCCCCAGTCGGGCCGCCGGACGTCGATGTCCGAGTGCTTCTCCTCGATGGCCCCCTGCATCCAGGACTGGGCCTCCGGCTCGCCGTGAACGAGAAGAACCGTCTGGGGCGCCAGGTCGTCGACGATCCTCAGAAGGTCGCGACGGTGGCTGTGGCCGGAGAAGCGGAAGCGTTCGACGGTGCAGTAGAGGGGCTGCGGGCCGTGCCCCTCCGCCAGCATGACGGGCGCCCCCGGCCCGTCTTCCGCCGCGTCTTGGAGCCGGCGGGCCGGGGTTCCCTCTACTGCGTGGCCCACAATGAGCACCGCGTCGCGCTCGTTCTCCACGATGCGGCGCGCAAGCACGTTCGAGAGGGTCGGCTCGAACATCATGCCGCTGCTCACCACCATGATGCCCGGTCCCTCCAGAATCTCCGTCTTCTCGTCGCTGCCGTAGGGCACCCGCTCCTGCTCCACGTCGAACACCTTGAAGTCCTCGTCGAGGCGGGGCGTCGTCTCGCGGGTGTCGTCGTAGAGCCCCGCGATGGCCCGCATCGATCCCGCCGTGTAGATGGGCACGTCGCGCGGAATGGTGCCCTCGTCCTTCAGGCGCTGGAGCATCGCCAGCATTTCCTGCGCCCGCCCCATCACGAAGACCGGAATGAGGGCCGTGCCCCCGCGCTCGATGACCTGGCTCAGCGTCGCTCGAAACCGCTCCACCTCCTCGGGCCGGCTGGTCTGCTCGGCCTCCTCGTCGGCCCCCAGCGTGGTTTCGAGAATCAGCACGTCGGTCGTCGACGGATACTCGCCCCCCGGGATGATGGACTGGGGCTGCATGTTCGTGTCGCTGGTGTAGAAGAGCCGCCGCTGGCGATTATGTCCGTCCTTCCCCTTCTCCTCGAAGCGCAACTCCGTGCCCACGGAGCCGAGAATGTGCCCGGCCGAGTAGAAGCGGCCCGTCACCGAACCGCTGCCCGACATGCCCGTCAGGTCGAAGTCCGCTTCCAGGTCGTGAGTGAGGTAGACGTGGCTCAGAAAGTCGAGGTCGTCCTCCGTGAAGAGGGGTTCGTGCTGCGTCTCGCCCTGTTCGTAGCGCTTCTTCTGGAGGCGCGCCGAGGAGGGAAGCAGAAACTCGAGGAGTTGCTTCGTCGCGTCGGTCATGTGCGCCATCGCGTGCGGAAACTCCTCCACCAGCACTGGCAGGCTGCCCATGTGGTCGTGATGGGCGTGCGTGATGATCGCATGATCGACGTAGCTCTGGGCCCGGTCGCGCACCCAGTCGAACCGCGGAAGCGAATCGGGACCGTCCCGGCGGGGATCAGTCCCTACGTCAAGGACGAGTCCCGTCCCGCCAATCTCCAAAAAGTGACAGCTTGCGCCGATGTCCTCCGTGTCCCCGAGGGCAAGAAATTTCATAAGCAGCGGTCTAGCACAGAAATCCAGCAGGAGGGCGCGGCCCCTCGTTCCCAGAACGCGTCGAACAAAATGGGCCCCGCACGCCGAGAGACGTTGGCAGGACTACGCCATGCCTGCTTCGGCCTTTCGTGCCTCCTTGTACTCCTCCCAGTCGGCAAGGAAGCGCTCCAGCCCGCGGTCGGTGAGCGGATGATCCAGCAGGTTCAGAAGCGTCTCAAACGGCATGGTGGCCACGTCCGCCCCGGCCAGCGCGGCGCGCTTCACGTGGGTGGGGTGCCGAATCGAAGCCGCCAGAATCTCGGTCTCAAAGTCGTAGTTGTCGTAAATCTGCCGGATCTCCTCGACCAGGGTCATGCCGTCGGAGGAGATGTCATCGACGCGGCCGAGGAATGGACTAATGTAGTCAGCTCCCGCCTTCGCCGCGAGCATCGCCTGCGACGGGGAAAAGCAGAGCGTGCAGTTCGTTTCGATGCCCTCCTCGTCGAGGGCCCGCAGCGCCTTGATGCCGTCCTTAATCAGTGGAATCTTGACGACGACATTCTCGTGGATCTGGGCCAGGGTGTGGGCCTCCTCCATCATGCCGTCGAAGTCGGTGGCCGTGACTTCGGCGGACACGTCCCCATCCACAATTTCACAAATCTTGAAGACGTGTTCTTGAAAATCGACGTTGCCCTGATCCTTGACGAGCGACGGGTTTGTGGTCACCCCGTCGAGGATGCCCATGTCGTTCGCTTCCTCAATTTCGTCCAGATCGGCCGTGTCGACGAAAAATTTCATGGTAGCACAGGGAATTGGTGACTGGGAGTGCACTGGATCTCAGACATCGGAGACGGTTTCCTCCGATATACTGAAGGAGTGTCTTAACGAGGAATCGACGACGGAGTTTAGCAGTCCCACCGCGGCAGTCGCGTCCCGTCTGAAGGACTGGACGTCCTCTCCAATCAGAGGACTCAAGGCGACGTCCACATTCCCCACTCATTCCGGCCCCGCCAGCGCACACTCAATCGGTCTTTTTCGGGGTTGGACGTTCTCCGCACCCAGCAGGAAGCGCGGTTGCCAGAGAAGCTGCCCCGACGCTATTGACTCCGCCGGCTTCAAAGAGATTCCTCGACAGAAAATTTTTGATACGATCGTCCTGGCGGGATTCTGGTGACATTTCCCGACACGATTCCTACGTTGCAACTCTAGCTCTCTTCATTCTCCCCGACGCTTCCCATGCACCTGTGCCTCTTCGAAGACGAACATGCCCCGAGCCTCCGCCCCCTCGTGGAGACGCGCGCGGCTTACGACCTGCGTCTCGGCATGCGCACCCTTCTGGAAACAACCCAAGAGACGTTCGACGCCGACCACCTGGTACTCCACAGCCGCCCACTCGTTGGCCCCGTCACGGCAGAGGCTCACGACAACGCCGTCGTTAACGCCCTCCCCGACGGCCCCGACGTTCTGTTCGTCAACGGCCGCTTCGTCGCGGACGACGGGGACCTCGTGGAGCAGATCCGCGAGTGTGCGGGCGCCAACTCGGCCCGCGCCTTCATGCAAAACGACACTGTAGTCGCGGCCTGGGTGCCCAACGCAGCGGGTCGCCTGCCCAAGGACGTGCTCTCCTCAAAAGCGCTGACCGCGGCGGCGTTCGACGACCTGCCCACGACGACGGTCGACGAGGCGACGCTCGTACGCCGCCCCTGGCACCTCCTCGGCACTCTTCGCCCGGCCCTCGAACGGGACGTGGCCGCACGAACAACGGCCCTCCCGACGCATCCTCTGCCGGATCGGGCGCACGCCTCCGTTCACGAGAGCGTCGTGGGCATTCGACCGGAGCACATTCATCTCGGCAGCAACGCCGAGGTCCGGCCCGGCGCCATCCTCAACGCCGAGGACGGCCCGATCTATATCGACGCCAACGCCACCATCTTCGAGCGCGCCGTGGTCAAGGGCCCCTGTTACGTCGGGCCGCAGTCGCAAATTAAGGTCGGCGCCGACGTGGAGGGAAGTGCGTTCGGCTACTACTGCAAGGTCGGCGGCGAGGTGCACGACACGGTGATCCATGCGCTCTCGAACAAGAGCCATCCCGGCTTCTTGGGTCACGCGTACCTTGGGCGCTGGTGCAACCTCGGCGCCGACACGAACAACTCCAACCTCAAAAACGACTACGGCGAGGTGTCGGCCTTCGCCCCCGCCGAGGAGGCCTTCGTGGGCACGGACCGCCAATTCGCCGGGCTGTTTATGGGCGACCACTCCAAGTGCGGCATCAACACCATGTTCAACACGGGGACCGTCGTCGGCACCTGCTGCAACGTGTACGGGGGCGACTTCCCGCCGCGCTATCTCCCTCCGTTCTCCTGGGGCGGACCCTCCGCGGGATTCACGGCGTACCGGCTCGACAAGGCCCTGGAGGTGGCCGAGCGCGTGATGGGCCGCCGGGACACGCCTTTCACCGACGCGGACCGAACCCTCCTCACCACCCTCTTCGAACAAACTGAGGCGGAACGAACCGCCCACCATGGGTAGCGCCGGCTTTCATCTGCTTTCCATTCGTCGCTCCACGCCTCAGGCTCATCACCCTTCTCCGCCCTGCTCTGCCCTTCGTGAGAACATTGGCTATCAGTCGAGGATCAATCTGCAGAGGGGCGTTGGGAGTGGTTTTATCATCGCAGAGAACGTCCAGCCTTCACGCGCTACGCGTCGGCATCCAGGTGAATGACGTCCATCTCCGTTGGCGTGCCGTCGTCGGTGGAGAGGCGAAGGCAGGTTTTTTGCTCGTGAAAGCCGTGCTTGCCGGCCGCTCCCGGATTGACGTACAGCAGACCGCCGAGGGCGTTGACGCGCTCGACCTGGAGGATGTGGCTGTGCCCACAGACGAGCACGTCGGGGGGATCGGCGTCCAGCTTATCGCCCATGCCCTGCTGCCAGCGCCCCGGCCGACCCG
>CAZSBW010000163.1:0-6397 GCA_964604815.1 uncultured Salinivenus sp.
CGTTCGTTCTGAACGGCTCGCACGCACCGGGGCTGGCCCAAGCGCCTTTCGATTTTCAAGACGCCCAGCCTTCAAAACAGTCTCCTGGCGTCGACGGTCTTCCCGGAGAGCCAAAGCCCCTTTTCTCTCCCCCCCCTCTTCCGGCAAGAAAAGGTCGCCCCCCGACATGTGGGGCTCGTGCAACGATTTACTGATGCGCGAACGGGTTTCTACCCCCGATTCCGGCGGAAGGGGCCGACGGTTCCCAACTCATCGGGGGCGTGGTTAACACCCCCGTGCACGGATCGGTAGGCCCGTCCCCCTATTCCTCGGCCTCCTCCAGTTCCTCTGCCTCCTCAGCCGATTCGTCGTCCTGCACCGCGCCGGACGCGTCCTCCTCATCCGCCTCTCTCTCCTTTCGATGGGCGGGAGCAGAGCCGCTGAGCGTCACGGCGCCCCGCTCGTACTGTTTCGGCTGACGATGTTGGAGGAAGAGTTCCTGCGCCGGAGAGTCCGTGCACTCCTCTAGATCGACCGATGCCATGAGGATAATGGCACGTCCGGAAGGGGCCTGGGCCACAATCCGGCCCGTGGGATCAACGAGAAGCGAACTGCCGTCGAAGAGCATGCTCTTCTCCTGTCCTACGCGGTTGGCTAGGGCCGTGAAGAAGCCATGCTGGAATGAGGCCACACGAACTTCAGACTCAAACAATCCATCCGGCCATTCTCCCGCTACGCCCGCCTGCGGAATGGCCACGATCTCGGCGTCCTGCATGGCCAGAGTTCGAAGGTACTCCGGATAGTGACGATCGTAGCAGATGGCCACCCCAATCCGTCCCGCAGCGGTGTCGTACACCGGCGCCCCGGTGTCGCCCGGGGTGTAATATCCCTGTTCGTGAAAGTTCTCGTACTCGGTGATGTGCATCATGCGCGTGCACCCGAGCAGTGTGCCGTCCGCGTCGATAACGGGAGAGGCATTGTAGGTCTGGTCGCCGTCCCGCTCCAGCATGTTGAAGATGACGACCACCCCAAACTCCTCCGCTATGTCGGCCACCGATTCCGTCGCGGGACCCGGAATGGGATCCGCCAAGTCGAGCACATCTTCATCGCGCTCCTCAATCGGAACGCGCGGATAAAACGGGGTGAACGAGAGCTCCGGAAAAATCACCAGATCGGCCCCGGCATTCGCCGCATCTTTGATGGTGTTGAGCCCCTGCTGGAAGGCGCTGAGGGAATCGTCCGGAAGAAATTCTTGAGCGAGAGCAATGTCCATGGTCAAAATCTAACTCGGAGAAAAACGGACACGAAAGCCTTCTTCTTTCCCGACCGGTTTCTTCGACTCTTTGGATCTACGGCGGCTTGCCCCCATCAACGCCCCGAACCCCGACGACGGCCCGGAACAGAAAACCGGAAGCGGCACTCCGCCGACCGACGAGCCAAGCCCGGAGGAGGAACGTAGAAGCACGGGGTAGTGAAGACCGAGAAAGTGCCTAAATGATAGTGTATGATAGAAAGAAATTATCGGGGTGGCAACGCTCCGTCTCCGCCCTGTCAATCCGTGTCGCAGGGTTCCGACAGGGATGCAGACTGAGGGCAAGCCAAAAAGAGTCTCCTTTCCGTTTGGACCGCCGAAACCAACCACCGACGAAGAAACCCCAGTTGGGGACCTTTAACATAGAATCGACAGCGAAAAGACGCCAACGACCACATCTTTTGCACGAATGTGATCGCACGTCCAAAATCCGACCCGAGCGAGGGGCTCGGCTACCGTCTTTTCTCGTCTATGCCGGAAGGGTTTTGGGGCCGTGCGTATGGGAGGGATCACGGCCTGCCCAGAAAAAGCTCACGACAATATCCAGCCCGTGAGAAGATTGTCCTGAGTCGCCCCGCCCCGTCAGTCTGATCTCCACCTCGGCTCTCTGGTTTTATCCCTCCCCTGGCAGCACGCGAATGCGCCTCCGGCCCGCTCGTGTGTTTGGGCCCATCCTCGGCAAGGTCCAACGGGATTCCAAATTCCCCAGCAAATTTTTAACAATTAATCTACCTGGATGTCTTCTCATTCACATTGCATTTCGGCCCAACATGGACGATAATGAAAAGCTAGTTTTCCCCAACGCTCCCTTGGGGCATGTACTCGTTTGCGTCTCATTTTCAAAACCGAATGTCGTATGCTCTCACGATCCCTTCCTCTTTCTCTCGTCCTCATTGGCGTCCTCCTATTCACGAGTGCCTGCCAGCAATCCAACGCCCCTTCGTCGGATGCATCGTCAACGCAGGAATCCACCCAGCAGATTTCTGAGCGGGAAAATGTGGTCCCCCGGGTGAGCCCCAACGCCATAGCGGGACAAACAATCGGCATCACGGAGGTGCGCATGACTTACGGCCGCCCTCACGTCCGCGGGCGCAAGATCTTCGGGGGGCTCGTTCCCTACGACGAGGTCTGGCGGACCGGCGCCAACGAAGCCACCACGATTTCCTTCTCGACGCCGGTTCAGATCGAAGGAAACGCCCTGGACGCGGGCACCTACGGCTTCTTCACGATCCCCGGCCAAGATACGTGGACCCTCATCTTCAATGAGACGGCCGACCAGTGGGGGGCTTACAATTATGATTCGAGCAAAGACGCCCTTCGCGTAGAGGTCGAGCCGGAGACCGCTCCGAAGCATGAGATGATGTCCTTCAACTTCCATAACGTTACGGACAGCACGGCCACCGCTGCTCTCTACTGGGACGAGACTCGGGTTCCCTTCCAGATCTCGACAAACACGACGGACCTCCTCCGGGCTCGCGCCGAAGAGAACCTGTCCGGAACCGACGACTGGCAGGCAACCCGCCAGTACGTGGGTTATGCCATCGAGAACGAGGTTCTGCTCGACGAGGCTCTTACCTGGGTGAACCAGTCGATCGAGTCGAAAGAAACCTTTCAGAAACTCCACATGAAAGCTCACGTCTTGGCGGGGACCGATCAGCTCGACCAGGCCGTCGAAACGGCGAATGCGGCGCTGTCAAAGGCAGAGGAAATGGAGGAATCCCCCGACGCGGTGGACAATCTGGAGACGCAAATTGAGGACTGGAAGTCGGAGATGTAGTCTCGCCCGAACGGTTCCCGCGGATCGACGTCACACCCGAGACTGTTCCTGCTATGCGCCTTCTCCCCGCCGCCCTCCTCGGGGCTTTCTTGCTCGCGAGCGCGTGCCAGCCCAAGTCGTCGCCGGCCCCTCCCTCGGCCCAGGCCGTCGTAGACAGCGCGATTGCGGCTCAGGGCGGGGACGTGCTCGATCGGGCCGTGGTCTCGTTCGACTTTCGAGGAGACCAGTATCGTCTTCGCCACGACGAGGGCCGCTTCCACTACCGCCGCACGTACACCGATTCGCTGGAGCGGACGGTGACGGAGGGACTCACGAACGACGGGGTCTACCGGGTGGTCGAGGGCGACACCGTCTCCCTGTCGGACGAGGAGCGGGGCGGGGTCGAAACGACGGTGAACTCGGTGTCGTACTTCGCCCTTCTTCCTTACCCCCTCCAGGACCCGGCCGTCCAACCCAACTATCGGGGGCGCGACACCCTCGACGGCGCGCCCTACCACCGCATCCGGGTCACGTTTCGCGAGGAAGGCGGCGGGCAGGACTGGCAGGACGTCTTCACGTACTGGTTCCACACGGACACCTACGCGATGAATTATCTGTCTTATGCCTTCGGCCTCGCCCCAAACGACACGGACACCGGGACCCGCTTCCGCGAGGCCTACAACGCCCGCCGAATCAACGGCGTCCGCGTGGCCGATTACAAAAACTATACGTCCGACACCCTCGCTACCGACCGAATGCACCTGTATCCGGACCTCTGGGCCCAGGACGCCCTCGAACTCGTCTCTCGCGTCGAAATGGACAGCGTGCAGGTTCGCTCGCTCCCGATGAAGACGGAGTAGTGCACCCCGGTTGTTCGCGTCCCATTGCCTGTCGTCTCCGTCAGTCATGCGATCGGCTCCCCCCGGCTGCTTATCGGTCGTTGTTCTCGGGCTCGTCCTCCTCGTGCCCTTCGTGTTGGCCAACGCGTTCCTCACGGCACTGGGCAAGCTCGGGCTCGGCCCCCTGAGCTCCCTGCTCGCAGCCCTCGGGATCTTTCTGGGGAGCGCAATCAACGTGCCCGTGACGCGAATTGAGCGGACGGAGACGGTACAATACAAGCCCAATCGTCTCCTCGGGCTTCACCGATTGCTCCCGCGCTCCGTTCAGCACCAACCCTACACGGTGATCGCGGTGAACGTGGGCGGTTGCCTCGTCCCCACGGCGCTGGCCGGCTACCAGGGCGCCCGCATGGCCGTTCAGGCCCCGTCCGTCCTGCCCGCCGCGCTGGCCGCCCTCGCCATCAACGTGGGGCTGTGCTACGTCGTCGCCCAGCCGGTCGAGGGCGTGGGCATTACGATGCCGCCGCTCGTGCCCGCCGGGGCCGCCGCGCTCTGCGGACTGGTCCTGGCTCCCGAGTGGGCTCCGCCCGTCGCTTTTATGGCAGGCGTGCTTGGCCCGCTCATCGGCGCGGACTTCCTTCACCTCGACGACATCGCAGAGATCGGCACAGGCATGGCCAGCCTCGGCGGCGCCGGCACCTTCGACGGCATCGTGCTGTCGGGCCTCGTGGCCACCCTCCTCGTGCCCGGCGCACTATAGCTTCTCCCACACCGACTCCCCAATTCCGAACCGATTTCCCTCGGCGCGCCTCGTTCCCGGTGGCGCCGTGCCCCTTCGGACTGGAGCGGGCCGGAGCCGGTGATCGGCGGCACGGACGTGGGCGCGAGCATCGCGATGCCTCCCGCATGAGCGGTCCACTGTCGACTGCGACCCTGCCTCACTCAGTTCACGGGGACTGCACCCATTGGGCGAACCCAATCCTGCGGGGACGCGTAAGGTGGAAATAGACGCACAGGCCCGTAGCTCAGTTGGACAGAGCATCGGCCTTCGGAGCCGAGTGTCGCGGGTTCGAATCCTGCCGGGCCTGCACGCCTCGCTTGGCGCCTGCTGAGCGGGGCTTTTTCTTTCCCTTCTCGAACGGGGGCCTGAATGCGGCAGCGACCACGCCGCTCACGCCCGAAGAAAAAAACGGTTCGGTGGAGCTCCTGTCTCGGCATATCGCTGTCCCACAACGGCCGAAGCATCCGTGCCCCCCTCGGCTCCCCCGCAAAGACGCCCTCACACGCAACCATGCCTCGTCTCGAACACGTTGGCATCGCGGTCGAGAAGGTCGAGGCGGTCATCGACTGCTTCCGGGACCTCCTCGGCACAGCGCCCTACAAGGCAGAGGCCGTCTCCACCCAAGAGGTCCGGACGCACTTTCTCGACGCTGGATCCGCCAAGCTCGAGTTCCTGGAGGCCCTCGGCCCGGACTCGGCAGTGCAGAAATTCCTCGACAATCGGGGCGAAGGCCTGCACCATCTCGCGTTCGAGGTCGCAGATGCCGACGCTACAATGGCCCAGCTGCGGGACGCAGATTACACTTTATTGAGCGACACGCCCCAACCGGGCGCCGACGACAAGCGCATCTTCTTCGTGCACCCGAAGGAGACCCACGGCGTCCTGGTCGAATTTTGTGAATCGACGGCGCCGGACTGGACGCCGACGCGCGTGCCCCACCGGGAGGGGCACCTCGCCGTCTACGAGCGCGGCGACAAGAATCGGCCCTCCCTCCTCCTGCTCCACGGTGCTGCGGGCAGCACGCTCCTCGACACGGCTCCGCTCATGCGCCGCCTGGAACCGAGGTTCCACCTCATCGGCGTGGACCTGAGCGGCCACGGCGCCTCGTCCCTTCCCGCCGACGACACTCTTACCCTGGATCGCTTCGCGGAGAACGTACAGGCAGCCCTCGACGCCGTCGACGTGGCCTCGGCCCACCTCTTCGGCTTCTCGCTGGGCGCCTCCGTGGCGCTTATGGCAGCCCACTCGGTCCCCGATCGTGTGAAGCGGCTCGCCCTGATGAGCCCGAACGTGACCTGGACCGAGTCGATGGTGGCGGCCATGACCAACCGGCTCGACGTCGAGGCCCTCCGGGAGCACCGGCCGGACCGCGCCGAGGCCCTTACGACGCAGCACGAGCACTCCGATCGCCTCTTTCCTGCCCTCCGCTCGTTCATCGCCACACTCCCCGACAAATCTGACGCGGCGCAGGAAACCCTCCGGACGGTCGAGCACCCCACCCTCGTCACAGCCCTGGACGACGACCCGCTTTTTCCCCTGGACGCCGCCACGACGATCCACCAGAGGCTCCCCAATGCCCGGCTCTCCGTGCTTCCCGGATCGCAGCACAGCCTTCGCCACGCCCCCCTCGCTGCCCTAACCTCTCTACTCCACCAGCACTTTGCTGCCACCTAGCCTCCGTACCACTCAAGCACTCGTGCCTCGTAACTCATGACTCAGTACTCATGACT
>CAZSBW010000164.1:0-6380 GCA_964604815.1 uncultured Salinivenus sp.
CCGTGACCGTAGAGCACGTCGATGTCGTTCTTCTTCATCAGGAACTGCACCCCCTGGTTCATCTGGTTGGCCGCGCCCCGGCTCCGCTCAATGACCTTCGGAAAATCGGGGTTGACCGTGCCGTCCAGCTCCAAACCGAAGTCGTCGAGGTGGCTCGACTCGGCCATCACTTCGGCGCTTTTGAGCAGCGCCTTCGTGGGGATGCAGCCGACGTTGAGACAGACGCCGCCGAGCTTGTTTTTTTCGACGATGGCGGTGTCCATGCCGAGCTGGGAGGCGCGCACGGCGGTCTCGTAGCCGCCGGGCCCGCTGCCAACGATGACGCAGTCGTAGTGGGTAGCCATAAGGGGGAGGAGGTTCGTGCGAGGATGCGATGTGTCGGCCTCAAAATACACCCCGTCCCCTGTCAATCCCAAACGACCACTCCCCCCGGGCAAAAAGGTTTTTGTGAATCCGCCACGCTACGATCCGGCCCCCCAATGGGCGCGCCTACCGGGCCGACAGCCAGGCGGTGGGGTTCACGGAGGTGCTTTTCGATTGATCGAACACAGCAAAGAAGACCCCGGCCCCCCGCGGTTCTTCCTGCGTGCCCGACAATCCCAGGACCTGACCGGCCTCGACGGTCTCGCCCTGCGACACGTACAGCTCCGAAAAATTGCTGTACACCGACAGGTACTCCCCGTGCCGCACCACCAGATAGGTGCCGTAGCCGGGGACGAAGTCAATGCCGCTCACCGTGCCCTGAAACACAGCCTGGACCTCTTCCCGGGGATTCGTGGCGATGAGGATGCCGGGATGGTAGGTGGTGGTGCCGTGGACCGGGTCCTTCTGGTTTCCGAATCCTTCCGTAATGGCGCCTTTTGCGGGCCAGGGGAGGTGGCCTTTGCTTTTCTCGAACGACGAAGAGAGATTGGCCGAAATGGCTGCCTGCTCGGCCTGTTCGGCCTCGGAGCGTTGCTTCCGCCGGCGCTCGATCTTTTCCGCGATTTGCCGGATCTGCTGTTCGAGCTGCTGGGCCTGTGTTTGCTTCTCCTGAATCTCCGCCTTGAGCTCCGAGCGGCGGTTGCGAAGCTGCTGGATGACCTGCTCGCGATCGGCCTTCAGGGCGCGCAGGTTTTCGCGTTCGGTGCGCGCATCGGCCAGAAGCTCTCTGGTCTCGCGTTCTTTCTGCTTCAGCTTTTCGCGCGACTCACGGACCTGTGCGGCGGCCTGCTTTACGTCGGACCGTTGGCGCTGCCGCTGCTGGGCGAACCGCTGGAGGTACCGGATCCGGACCAGCATCTGATTGATGGAGCGGGAGGCGAGAATGAGAGCGAGGTCGGGGATTCGGTTGTACTTGTAGGCGTGGACAACCCGATCCTGGTACTCGCGCTGAAGCTCGTCGAGCCGCTGTTGGAGAGACGCGAGCGTGTCGCGCAGCGCCCTCCGCTCCCGTCCGACCTGATCGAGGCGCTGCTGGTAGGTGGACACCAGTTCTTCCCGGAGAGCAATCTCTCGCTCCAGGGTTTCTAACTTTTTTTTCGACGCCTTTTCGGCCTCCGCCGTCTTCTTGAGCCGATTTTGGTCGCGCTCAATCTGTTCCTGCAGGTTGTTGAGGCGCTCCTCCGTCGATTCGCGTCGGGACTGGAGTTCCTGCTGTGCATTGACGGGGCGGACGTGGAGAAGCAGCGCCAGAATGCCCAGTACAACGATCCATGCCTGCCCGGCTGGCCGCCCAGCACGCACGGTTCGGTCCCGAGAATGGAAGGACCATGCAAGGGGCATGGGGCTTCCGGATCCGATTCGAAGATTAGCGTCCGCCAAAGGACTTGCGGGGCAGGTCCGCCGGCGCTCCGAGCTTAAAGGAAAGCCCCGATGGATTGAGGCGAATCCCCTCGTAGGTAAGGCGCGCCATCACATCGTCGGCGGGGCGTCGAAACTCGACTTCATGGGGCAGCACGACGCCGTTGACCGTTCGAAATTCCGAAAATTGGCGTGTCTCAAGGACGGTGCCCTCCGCGTCTTTCCGCGTGTACCGAACGACGCGCCAGCGTGCCGGATCTACGGTCCAGTGCTGGCGGCCGCTGGGGTCTGTGAGGTGGTAGCGGGCACTGTCGGCTTCGACGGTCCAGTTTGTCGTTTTGTCCGGGGAAACGATGCCCAACATGTTGGCGAAGGTCTCATCGGAGGCGACCGGGGCGGGGAGGAGGTGGCGGGCCTCAGCGATGGGGCCGGTGCGAAGCGTCTGATTTCGTGTGTCGTAAAAGAAGGCGCTGTCGGGGGTCAACAGCATTCGACCGCCTTCCATGCCGAACAGGCTGAACCGCATGAAGAGGGAGTCGGCCCGCCGCTGGCGCACGTCGGCGTTGAACGATCGGTTCTGCTGGGGCGAGCGAACCTTCACCCGGGCGTCGGCGGTGAAGCTGTGGAGGGAATCGGTGGGTTTGCGGATGGCCTCGCGGATGTCATCGGGGGAGTGCTCGGGAAAGGCGTCGGGAAGCTCGGTTGGCGACGTGGCTGCGTCAGGTCCGCTGCAGCCGACGACCCCAAGGGCAAGCCCTGTTGCGAGTGCGAGCCAGAGCAGGCGTGTGGAGGGGACGGAAAAGGTCACAGTGAAAGCAGGAAGGCGTGTGGGGGAGAAAATCGGTGCGCCAGTGCATTCGGAGACAAAAAATGAGGACGTTCCAGGACACTCTCCGGTGTGGGAGGCGACCGTCCAGTCCGAAGGCGTCTCCCGCAGGGTCCTCGTTAGCTCTCGGGAAGAGTTTGGAGCTTCTTCTGGAGCGAGTCGCGTTCGGGGGCACGGTTGAACGCCTCCTTCCAGTACTGTTGGGCGAGGCTGTCGTTGCCGAGGGACCGGTGGAGATCGCCGAATTGTTCGTAGACGGCGGCGGGGGCGCGTCCGGTTTCGAGGGCGGTGGAGAAGGTAGACCGGGCCTCGGACACGGCGCCGCGCCGGAAGTGCACCCAGGCAAGGGTCGCCAGGGCCTTGGGATTGGAGGGATTGTTCTCAACGGCCCGCTGGGCAAGCTGGAGGGCGCGATCCAACTGGGTTTTTCGCTGGGCGAGGCTCCGCGCGTAGTGGCGCAGTGCCTTCGGCTGTTGGGGGTTCAGTTCGAGGGCCGTCTCGTAGGCTGTCTCCGCCTGCCGGGGGTTCCCAAGTCGGTCGTGGGCCAATCCGAGGTCTGCGTGCAGCGCGGCTCGCGTCTTCGCAGACTTCGACGACGGGTCGAGGTTGTCGAGGGCCTTTTGGAAGCGGGACAACGCGGATTCGTTGTTTCCGAGTTGAAGGTGGGCAGTGCCAAGGGAGCGAAGGAGGGCCGGCCGGCCGGGAAAGAGAAGAAGTCCTTCTTCCGCGACGCGACGGGCGCGCTGGGGGTGGCCGGCCTTGAGGTGAGCGGACGCGGCTTTTTGCCAGCGGTCAGGCGCTCGCGGATTTGCGTCAGTGGCTCGGTCGAGGACCGCAGCCGCCCGGGCATAGGCACCGGTGTCGTAGTAGATGGTGCCGAGCAGGCTCAGGGCGTTCACGTGTGTCGAATCCTGATCAAGCACCTGCTTCAGCAGTTGTACGGCGGTTTCAGTCACGCTCGAATCGGGGGACGGGTCCGAGGAACGAGCGTCGTTGTACAGCGAGCGTGCACGGGCCACCAGTTGATTGGGGGAGGCCTCCTTGGCCTCGAATCGCTTCCACAGGGTCTCCGCCTTTTCCGACTGACCGGTTCGATCGTAAAGCATTTTCAGCCGGCTCAACAACTGCGGAGAGGTCGGGGTCTTCCGAAGCAGGGTTTCGAAGTGGGGAAGGGCCTCCTCGTAGCGCTCTTGCTCGATGTAGAGCTGGCCCAGCAACCGCCGATAGCGACGGGCATCGCGCCGGAGATCAATGAGAATCTTGAGAACGCGCTCCTGGCCGTCCGCATCGTCGACCTGCCGGTAAAGGTTGAGCATTTCGGCGTAGACTTGTGCCTGGCGAGGCCGCTTCGACGAGTCGACCAGCGTTTCGTAGGTGCGGAGGGCCTCTTCGTAGTCTTGCCTGTTCGCCTGGAGCCGGGCGAGGGCGAGCCGGGCCGGCCTGTTGTCGGGAAAGGAGTCGAGGAGGGTCCGGTATGTTGCTTCCGCCTCCCCGGGACGGTCGGCCTGTTGCAGCAGTTCGGCAAGTTTGCGGTAGTAATAGGGGCGGTCGGGGGCGCGGTCCCGGGCCTGCCGGGCGTAATAGAGCGCCGAGGTCACGTTTTCGCGGGCGGCTTCTGTCTCCGCGAGCGCCATCAGAATGGAGGGGGTCTCGGGGGAGAGGTCCAGCGCCTTTTCGAAGTACGCGACGGCTTCCTCGTAGTCTTCCAGGTAGGACTGCGTCATGCCCCGCACGAAGAGCTTCTGCGCCCGCAGGTGAGAGATGTCTGCGGAAGGGGTTCGGGGCTGCTGGGCGGCGTGGGCGCCCGACGGTTGGAGAATGCTGCATAATAAGAGGCCGAGGAGGAGGGGGAGGCCGACGCACGCACGGTGCGATGCAGGAATGGAGGCCATGTCGAAGACCGTCAGGCCGTCTGCGAGTGGAGACGAGGAACTAGTGCTGGATCCAATCAATCCGAACGGGTGCTTCAGAGGGGAGGTTTCCGGGCGTGGACGAGAGCTATGATCGTGAGGCCGTCGAGGAGATGAGCTAACGGCTTTAGAGAAAATTTGGGAATCGATCTAATTCTCTCTACCTTCTTCGTCACGACATTCCACTTGGGGAGAATGCAGACCTTGACGTGTACTTCTCACAGAGCACAGCACTTTCATGGGTGAGCACAACGTACATCGAGACGCAGATCCGGCCATTCTGCGAGAGTTTACCAATCACTTGATTCAGGACGTTCGGGCGCTGGAGTTGATGCTTCACGAGGACATGTTCGAGACCGGCGTTCGTCGCATTGGGGCCGAGCAGGAGCTCTTCATGGTGGACGAGCGGGGCGAGCCGGCCCCGATCATCGAAGAAGTGCTCGAACGCAACACGGACGAGCGCATCGTCACGGAGCTCACGAAGTTCAACCTGGAGTTTAACATGGATCCCCTCAAGTATGGGGGAAACTGCTTCCAGCACATGGAGCGGGCCACCGCGGAGCTCATCGAGAAGGTGCGTGCACTGACGGGAGAACTGGACAGTGACATTGCGATGACGGGCATTCTCCCCACCGCGCACCTGTCCGACTTTGCCCTTGATTACATGACGCCGCGCCCGCGGTACTACGCCCTGAACGACGCGCTGGGACGGCTGCGGGGTGGACCCGGGCAGTACCAGATTCGAGGGATTGACGAGTTGTTTGTCAAGCATGACTCCATCATGCTGGAGGGGTGCAACACCAGCTTCCAGACCCACTTCCAGGTCGCGCCCGAGGAGTTTCCGCGGTACTACAACATCGCCCAGGTCGTGGCGGCGCCTTGCCTGGCTGCGGCCACCAACTCCCCCCTGCTCTTCGGAAAGCGCCTATGGCGGGAGACGCGCATTGCCCTCTTCCAGCAGGCGGTTGATACCCGGTCGAGCAATCTGTATCTCCGGGAGATGCGACCGCGCGTGCACTTCGGCAGCGACTGGGTCGACGAGTCGGTCCTGGAGATTTTCAAGGAGGACATTTCCCGGTTTCGCGTTCTCCTCACGACGGAGCTCGACGAGCAGCCGCTCGAAATGCTGGAGGAGGGGCAGGTGCCCAATCTGATGGCCCTCCAACTGCACAACGGCACCGTCTACCGGTGGAACCGTGCCTGCTACGGCATCACCGACGGAAAGCCTCATCTGCGGATCGAGAACCGCGTTCTCCCCTCCGGCCCCACCGTGGTCGACGAGATCGCCAACGCGGTCTTCTGGTACGGGCTCGTCGCGGGGCTCGCTGAGGAGTACAAGGACGTGTCCCGCGACATGGACTTCGACGAGGCGCGTCACAACTTCATTGCCGCCGCGCGCAATGGACTGGCGTCGCAGTTCATCTGGCTCGATGGGTCGAAGCGGCCTGCCCACGAGTTGATTCTGGACACGCTGCTATCGAAGGCGGAGTTGGGCCTCCAGGCCTCCGACATTGACTCCTCGGACATCGACCGCTACCTCAGCATCATCCAGAAGCGGGTGGAGACCCAGCAGACCGGGTCGCAGTGGCAGCTCGATTCGATGGCGCGCATGAAGGGCGTGGGCTCGCGGGCCGAGCGGCTCGGGGCGCTCACGCGGGCGATGGTGGAACGGCAGCGGGAGGGCGACCCCGTCCACGAGTGGTCCCTCGCGACCCTTGAAGAGGGCTACACGCCCACGGGCATGAAGCAGACCCACGTCGAAGACTATATGACGACCGAACTGTTCACGGTCCACGAGGAGGAGTCGATCGAGTTTGTGGCCCGGCTCATGGACTGGCAGCGCATCCGGCACGTGCTGGTCG
>CAZSBW010000165.1:0-2097 GCA_964604815.1 uncultured Salinivenus sp.
CCGATGGTGAAGCTGAAGAACTTCCGCTCGCAGTGGCAGGGCGTGACGGAGGGCAACCTGGAGAAAATTCTGAACCTGCTGGAGGCGATGACGCCGGTGGCCGTCATGATCGACGAGGCCGACGCCGCGCTCGGGGACCGCAACATGCAGGGCGACTCCGGCGTCAACCAGCGCGTCTTCTCGCAGATCGTCTCGTTCATGAGCGACCCGGCGCACCGGGGCCGCGTGATCTGGTTTCTCGTCACCGCCCGGCCGGACCTCATGCCCGTCGACCTCAAGCGCCAGGGCCGGGCCGAGGAGCACCTCTCGCTCTTTTACCCCTCGACCCGCGAGGACCGCGAAGAGCTGCTTCAGGTGATGATGGACCGAACGGGCGTCCGTCTGTCGATGGACGATGTGCCCCGCGAGCTGCTGGAGGGGGAGCGCACCTACAGCGGGGCCGACATGGAGGCAATCCTCACCCGTGCGGCCTTCCGGGCCGCCGGCACAGACGAGGGCACCGTCACCCCGGAGCTCCTGCAGGCAACGGTTAACGACTTCATTCCACCGACCTACCCCACCGAGGTCGAGCTGCAGCAGCTCGCCGCCGTCCTGGAGTGTACGAGCCGCGACCTCCTGCCCGAGCACTACCGCCAGATGGACCGGGCGGAGGTGGTCGAACGGCTCGAAACGCTGAAGTCCACCGTCGGGGCGTCGACCGTCTGAGCATCGGGGCACGGGTTGGACCCTTGGTTGTGAGCTTGTGGGACGGTGCCAAACGCACACCGCCGGCGGACTGGGGCAAGGGCCGCTCATGGGGACTCGCGGCTTTCACCCCGGCGAGATGTGGCCGGTTGCCGAGGCGTGGGGCCCGAACGCAGGGCGATCGTATCTTGGAGCCTAAAACGGGGGGGTAGGGAGGCTCCCCTGTCCCTGATCTTCTGGGTTCGCCCGGAAAGAGAGGGCAAAAGGGCGCGTGGGGGCACCGGAGCCCTGCCTTCCGCTCTGCTCCGTGCCTGCCAGGGCGAACCAAAAACCAAGATGCGATTGCCGTAACCCCGGGCCTTGAAAAATAAGCTCGAAAAATAAGCTCCGTTCTATGTTGCCTGATCTGCCCTTCGGATCGATCGGGGCTCTTCCCCTCTTCGCGGTTCTCGTCCTATCGATGGGCGCCCCGTCCGGGGCCGAGGCCCAGACGCCCGCCGAGACGGCCCCGGTCGAGGTGATGCTCCTCGGCACCGTGCACCTCGACAATCCGGACCGCGACGTCAACAACCCGGAGGTGCCGGACGTGCTCACCCCGATCAAACAGCGCGAGCTCCGTGCGGTCCGCGATTCCCTCGCCCGGTTCGCGCCCGACAAGATGGCGATCGAGGTGCGCCGGCGACACCAGCCTGCTCTCGATTCACTCTACCGGGCGTTCCGGGCCGGGCGGCTGGACACCTCCTTCGCAGTCGGGGACTTCACGTCCGTCCGGAGCGAGCAGTACCAGCTCGGCTTCCGGCTGGCCGACCGCCTCGGCCATAATCGGGTCTGGGCCGTGGACCACGTGATCCCGATGCGGATCGGGCGGGTCCTGTCCTTCGCCGCCGACCACGACCCCGAGCTTCTCCGGCGCCTGAAGGGGTTTTCGGACGGGCCGCTCATGACCCGGATCGACAGTCTCTTGCACGACGAGACCCTTCCCGCCCTGTACCGCTTCCTCAACCGGCCGTCGACCGTCGAGCAGTTTCGGGCCCCTTACGCCCGGATGGTCACCGCGGTAACCGACACGACCTTCGTGGGGGCGGACGTCGTGGCGGACTACCACGAGCGCAACCTGCGCATTTTCGCGAACCTCGCACGCATCGCCGAGCCGGGGGATCGGATTATCGCCATCTTCGGGGCGGGACACAGTCCTTTCCTCCGTCCCCTCCTCGAGGCGTCACCCCGCATGCGGCTGGTCGATCCGCTCCGCTACCTGTAACACCCTGCAACACCGGGCGCGGACAGGGCCTACACCCGCCGGAAGAGCGCGCCCTCGATCGTGAGGCCGGGACCGAAGGCCATCGCCACGCCCTGCTCGGGCGGCGCGCCGTCCCCCTGCGCCGGCCGCTCAAAGATGCGCTTCAGCACGAA
>CAZSBW010000165.1:2107-6364 GCA_964604815.1 uncultured Salinivenus sp.
CTGTCGGCCACGTCCGCCTCGGTGAGGCCCAGGGCCTCGCGAGCCCCCTCCACGATGCGACGGCCGCCGGGGTGGACGGCCCAGAAGTCCAGGTCGCCGCGGCCCAGGCCGTGGGCCCCCAGGAGGTCGTCGACGTAGGCCGGCAGGTTTTCGCCCACCACGTCCGGCACGCGGGACGAGAGGCCCATCTTGAAGCCGGTGTCCCCGATCGCCCACGTCATGGCCTCCATCGAGTCGTCGTCGAGGTGACAGCGGCCGTCGACGTAGGCCATCCGGCCCTCCGCCTCCGCCTCGGAACGGCCGGAGAGCACCGCCGCCGCGGCGCCGTCGGAGAAGAGGGAGTTGACCACGACGCTCTCCAGGGAGTCGTCGATCTGAAAGTGCAGCGTGCACAGCTCTGCGCAGACGACCAGCACCCGGGCGTCCGGGTGGCTCTGGCAGAAGCTGTCGGCCACGCGCAGGGCGTTGAACGCCGCGTAGCAGCCCATGAAGCCGATGAAGGTCCGCTGCGTCGTGGGCGGCAGGCCCAGTCGCTTCACGAGTTCTACGTCCAGCCCCGGCGCAAAGAAGCCGGTACAGCTCACCGCGATGACGTGGGTAATGTCGTCCGCCTCCGCATCGGAGGCCTCCAGGGCCCGCTGCCCGACATCCTCCGCCAGCGGCACCACCGACTCCCGGTAGTGCTCATTTCGCTCCTCGGTGCTGGGCACCGGTTGCAGCGACCAATTCGGCGGAAAGAACGTAAAATTGTCGGCGTTCGTCCGGCCGTAGTCCGGCACGCAGGTGTAGCGCGACTCGATGCCCGACCCGCGGTACAATGCCGGCAGCCGGCTCTGAAGCGTGTCGGGCAAGGAGTCGATGCGCCCCATAAACGCCGCAATCTCGCCCTGCGACTGCCGCAGCGGCGGGTTGCCGGTCGCGATGGCATCGATGGTGGTGTACCGCATGGACCGTCGTGGCAGTGAGCGGAACCGTATGATCCCAACGCGTCCCCCGCTCGGACGTTGCAGATGAGCTGCCGTCGAAAACAGGACGTTACGTGATTCTTTGCTGCGCGTGGCTCTCAACGATTTCCTCGGCATTACGCCCTCCAAGTGCGCTGTCTGTTATGCCCTCTCTGCCCGACCTCACCGTCAGCGACGTACGCAACTGGACCGTCGACCGCTACTACAAACGCGGGGAAAACTACTTCCGCGACGGCCGCATTCACAGCACTCGGCGGCACAGCCGAACACTGAAGGCCCTCTGCCGCGGCTCGCGCCCCAACCCGTACCGCGTCGAGGTCACGCTGACCTCGGATGGCATTGCGGACGGATCGTGCTCGTGCCCCATCGGCGGCGACGGCCGGTGCAAACATGCGGTGGCCCTGCTGCTTACGTGGGTCCACCAGCCCGACGCCTTCGAGCCGACGGCGACGCTGGCCGAGCGCCTGGAGGAGCAGTCCGCCGACACCCTGGTCGACATCATTCAGGCCCTTCTCGATCGGGACCCGTCCCTCGAATCGGTCGTCGAGTTTTACCTCGACAACCGGGACGCCGATCACGACGTCGACGTTCAACACTACGCCGAGCAGGCCTTCGAGGTGCGCGGCGCAGACCCGTACGATCAGGGGTACGCCCGCGAGGTGGCCGAAAATCTGGCCCCGCTTCTCGACCGCGGGCAGGAGCTCCTGGCGTCGCAGGAATGGGCAGACGCCTGTACGCTCTTTCAAACCGTTGCCGACACGGTCACCGAGCGATTTGACACCCTCTACGACAATAACGGGCATTTGAGCAGCGTCCTCGACACCTGCGGCGCCGGGCTCGGCGACGTGCTTTCGGACGCCGACGACCCGGACGTTCGCTCGGAGGCGCTGGAGGCCGTGCTTGACTTGTGCCTGTGGAACGCGGAGAACGGCGGGCACGGCGCGGCCGACGCCGCAGCGAACGCCCTCCGCGAAGCAACGACGTCGGAGGAACGCCGACTGGCGGCGGACACCCTCCGTGCCAACCTGCCGCCCCCGCCCAACGACACCGACGGCAGGTCAATCTTCGGCCGTCCCACAGGAACGGGCCGCGACGACTGGCTGCGGCGGTCCCTCGGGCGTATCCTGCTCGACCTGGAACGGGATCGGCTCGACCCGGACGCTTACCTCGACCTATGCCGGCGCACGGGGCACTGGCATGAACTGATCGACCAGCTGCTGGACCTGGACCGTGTGGAGGCGGCAGCCGACGCTGCGGCGCGCCACCTCCCCGACTACAGCCTGACGGACGTGGCCGACCGTCTCGTGGCGCGCGACGCCGACGAGCAAGCGCGGGCTCTGCTGAAGCGTCGGATCGGCGAACGTCCCTCCTCCCCGACCCTCCTCCGATGGCTCTACGAACATGCTATTGAGGCCAACGATCACGAAACCGCCCTCTCCAACGCCCGCCGTCTGTTTCAGGTGCAGCCGTCCGTCGAGACGTACGAACAGGTCCGCCGAGCCGCGGAGCCGCTGGGCACGTGGCCCGAGGTCCGCTCCGACCTCCTCGATGCCCTCGATCAATCGTACCGGCAAGACCTACTCGTCAAGCTGTACCTGCACGAGGATGAGCGCGACACCGCCCTAAAGCTCATCGCCCCCTTCGCGGGAGACGACCGCTCGTGGGCCTTTGGCACCTCGCGTTCCTGGTGTCGGTGGCCGACACAGTGGCGGACACGCACCCGCAGGCCGCCGCGGCACTTTACAAAGAATGCGCCCGCACCCTCATCGAACAGCGCGGCCGGTCCAACTATGCCGACGCCGCCGACATTCTGCAACGGGCACAGCCGCTCCACGAGAACAACGAGGCGCTGCCCCCCTGGCCCGACGTGATCGACCGCCTCTACGACGACGAACTGCACCGCCTTCCCGCCGCCCGCGACGAGTTTGAAAAGGCGGGGCTTCTGTAGTGAAACTCAAGTTGTGGGTCACAGGGTTTTGGGTTGAGCGTTTCAGCAACTGGACGCTAAAATGGGCCGAACATCCGGGATGGACCGTGTTTTCCCTGGTTTAGAAGGAGCTGGACGACGAGAATAGCAACCCTTTGTGGTCCCGGACAGATGAGTAACACTTTAGACCGGCAACATGGGTAACACTTTTCAAGAAGGATGACCCACAACCCGGGTTAGTGAAGTGTCAGCGCTTATTGTGCGGCCGGTGAGATCACACGATCGCGATTCGAATCCTTCTCTCGGTTGCTTCCATGTTGACGGTTGACGCCGCAGTAAGTGACCTCAAGTGCGGAGTTGGGAATTCGGATTTTGGAATGGGCAACGAACCGAGTTGGCCAAATGAATTGTGAGACGCTCCGCTTCGTTTTTTTTTCGATTGGAGATGGATCGGCGGTCCCGTTGGATCGATCAATCCACACTCCCCATTCCAAATTCCAAAATTGATCTCACTTCGGACCCACCGGAGCATAGGGAATCATTGTGGATGATCGGCCGCAGCCGCACGGCCCCAGCAATCCACCCGAAGGCGCAACTAATCCATGCTCTTCGCCTCGTCCCAGAGCGCCGCGGCCGCAGAGAGATCCGCGTCCGCAATGGACGAGCCATTCTCATCGAGCCGCTCTTCTACGTGCCGGAAGCGGCGCTCAAACTTGTCGGTGGCGGCCCGCAGCGCATTCTCGGGATTGAGGTCCGACTGCCGGGCATAGTTGGTCAGCGCAAAGAGCAGATCGCCAAACTCCTCCTCCCGGTCCGCGGTCGTCCCGTTGTCGGTCGCCTCCCGAAACTCCTCAAGCTCCTCCTGCACCTTCTCCCAGGCGGCTTCGCGGTCCGGAAACTCGAAGCCCACCCCGGCGGCCTTCTCCTGACTGCGATACGCCCGAAGCAGCGCCGGCAATTGCGTAGGCACCCCATCGAGGACCGACGTCGACTCTTCCTCGCCGTCGTCCTCCTGCTGCTTAATCTCCTCCCAGGAAGCCGCCACGTCGTCGGCATCGCCCGCCGTCTCGTCGCCAAAGACGTGGGGATGCCGCCGCACGAGCTTATCGGTCTCGGCCTCGATCACGTCGGCCAGCGTGAAGCGGCCGTTCTCCTCCGCAATCACCGAATGAAAGAGCACGTGCAAAAACACGTCGCCCAGCTCCTCAGCCAGCTCGTCCCAATCCGCAGTATCGATGGCCTCCACCACCTCGTAGGCCTCTTCAATGAGCAGGTGCTTTACCGACTCGTGCGTCTGCTCGCGGTCCCACGGACAGTCGCGGCGCAACTGCTTCACGATCGCCACGAAATCGGCGTACGCCTCCA
>CAZSBW010000166.1:0-6351 GCA_964604815.1 uncultured Salinivenus sp.
GCGTAGATCTTGTGCCCGCTCATGCAGAGCACGTCGATGGCCTCGTCGTCGCCCGCCCCCTGCACGCTGAAGGGCGTGTGGGCCGCCGACTGGGCCGCGTCGACCACGCAGAGGGCGCCCGCCTCGTGCGCGAGCTCAGCAATCTCATGCACCGGATTGATCACGCCGGTGACGTTGGAGGCCGCCGTGACGGCCACGTAGTTGAGCCGGTCGGCGTGGTTGTCGATCGCGTTGCGCAGGGCCGCCACGTCCACCCGGCCCGCGTCCCCGTCCGGGTCCTTTTCCAGCGGGACGTGAACCACCTCGCCCACATGCTTCCGGTTGAGGCCGCCGGTGACGCCGCTCCCGTTGAAGACCACCGTGTAGTCGTCGGGGGCATCCACGAAGTCGCCCACAATCTCGTGCGCCTGGTGGTAGAGATGGGTCATGATGTGCGCCCCGAAGTGCAGCTGCGAGTGCGTGTTGGCGTAGTGCCGGAGGGCGCGGCGCACGATGTCGTCGGCCACGGTGAGGCGGAGGGTGGAGGCCGCACTGTCGAGGTAGGTGCGGGAGGCTGTCGTGCCGTCGGCCAGCGGATACTCGGTGTCGAGGCCGTCGAAGGCTGATCGAAGCGCTTCCAGGCGCTCCAGTCGTTCCGAGCGCGTGCCGAGCGGATCAATGCGAGTTGGGAAGGTCGATTCAATCATGGCGGCGGGCGTGTTGGTGAGCGGGCGTCACTGCTGAAGGGAGAAGACTTAAACATACGAGCCCCACTGCTGGATTCAAGCGAATTCCGGGGGAAACCGCGGCAATCGCACGTTGAGGCTTAACTCAACCGAGCGGAGGCTCTCGGGGCAAATTCCTCCTGGAGAGGCCCGAATGTGCGTGAGTATGGGCATGCGGGAGTGGTCCGATTTGTCGTGGATAACGATAAGGATAATCCTTAGACAAGATGAAATTGCCCTGGTGCAGACCGGTGATGGACCGAACTGCTCTGGAGCGGAAGCGTACAACTACTCTCGACGAGATGCTCTTTGCCCCGGTTGCCCGAGCCGCCCATGCTCACCGCCTCGGACCGTACCGCTCTCCAGGAAGCCCTCCGGGAGGAGGAGACGGTCACCCACGCGTATCTGTTCGGCTCCCACGCCCAGGGTCGGGCGAGCGAGCGAAGCGACGTGGACCTGGCCGTTTTGACCGAGAGCGAAAAACCGAAGCTCCGCCAGATCCTCCACCTCACGAAGGGGCTGGAGGCGGCCGTCGATGAGCAGGTCGACGTAATGCTGGTCTCCGTGCGCGACACCGATCCCCGTCTGCTCAATCAGGTCCTCCAACACGGCGATCTCCTCTACGCGAAAGACGAAGCTACGCGCGTGGACTTCGAAACGTCGGCCCGGTCGAAGGACCTCGACATGAAGCCCCACATCGACAAATACGACCGACGAGTGCGGGAGGACCTGACCTCATGAACAGCGACCCGGAACTCATTCGAGGAAAGCTCGCGATCATCAGGAATCGTCTTCGATTCCTTGAAGACGAAGAGCACGATTTTTCCCTAATGTCCTCGTTCACCTCTACGATGAAGTGGATCAGGACACCGTGCAGGCCGTCGTGAACGAAGATCTCGACGACGTACGGGCTTTCGCTGAGGCCATTTACGCGTATCTGGACGCTCCCGAATAACCCCTCCCCCATCCTCGCCCTGCCCCCAGCAAGTCCCTGGACGATCCACAGTTGCACAGACGACTGCCGAAGCGGCTCCGCCCCGTCTTGCGACTGGCGGACCTCGGGCGTTTTTTTGACCATGTACGGCTTCCGTTTCACAACGTCTCGTTCCCCCATGCGTCGCTTCTGCCTGCTTGTTCTGACTCTCGTTTTCGTCGCCTCCGCGCCGGTTCAGGCCCAGGACCACGGCCTGTGGCAGATGTACGAGCACCACCTCAAGGGGGCGAAGTACGTCGACCTCACGTTTGCGTTTGAGCCCACCAGCCCGGTCTGGCCCGGCTTCGACCACGCCACCTTCGAGCCCACCACGGCGGGCCGCCCCATCTCCGGCTACGTCGCCGAGGGCGATACCTTCACGTACGAAGAGCACGGCTTCGTGGCGTCCTCCTACCGCCTGCCCACCGACCAGTACGGCACGCAACTCGACCCGCCCGCGCACTGGAACAAGACGGGCGCCACCATCAGTGACCTGCCGCCCACCTACGCGGTGCGGCCGCTGGTCGTGGTCGACATCCACGAGAAGGTCGCCGACGATCCCGGCTACCACGCCAAGGTGGAAGATGTGAAGGCCTGGGAGGAGGAGCACGGCGAGATTCCCGAGGGCGCCGTCGTCATGTTTCGGTCCGACTGGCACGAGCGGTGGACGACCCAGCCCGACCGCTACAACGAAAAGCCGTTCCCCGGCGTGGGGCTGGAGGCCGCGAAGTATCTCCACGAGGAGAAGGACATCCTCTTCCACGGCCACGAGCCGCTGGACACGGACACGACGGCCGGGCTCATTACGGAGGACTGGCTTCTCAACAACAACTACGCCCAGGCCGAGGGCGTGACGAACCTCGACAAGGTGCCCGAGCAGGGTGCGCTCGTTGCGATCGGCTTCGCCAAACCGAAGGGCGGCACCGGGGGCTACGCCCGCTACATTGCCATCTGCCCGCCGGACTGGGAGCACGGCATCACGATGGACGAGGCACCCGGTGCCCCACTGCCCGAACACGAACACCCCCTGCAGCGAGACGAACACGGTGTCATGCGGCCCACCCCGCCGGGTTCGTCCAGGCAGTAAATCGCTCCTCACCGCGGATCACCCACCGAGTCGACGGTTCCCGACCACTCGCACCCCCACGAACAGATTTCGATTGTGGTCGAGGGCCGGGTCGAACTGACGTGGGACGGGGACACCGACGTGCTCGCACCGGGCCGAATCGCCATCATTCCCGCCGATACGCCGCATTCGGGACGGGCCGTGGTCGACTGTTGACGTCTTCAGCCCGGCTCGCACGGACGACCAGTAGAAGGCCGCACACGCGGCGCCCGTTGAATCGATACACGCGTACACGAATGGCCGCATCCGCTCCGCCCGCGCTTGTGGGCATCCCCTACGACCGCGGCTCCTCGCACCGTCGGGGCGCCGCAGAGGCGCCGGCCCGCATCCGCGAGGCCCTGCAGTCCCCCGCCACCAACGCGTGGAGCGAAGCGGGCGTAGACATAGACAAGCACCTCCGCGACACGGGCGACGTGTCGGTGTCGCCACCCGAAAATCCGAGGCCTCTGATCGAGGAAGCCCTCACCGAGATTCTGGAGGCGGGGCAGTGTCCCCTGGCGCTGGGGGGAGACCACTCCGTCACGCATCCCATCCTGCGGGCGGTGAGCCCCCATTACCCTCGGCTGACGATTCTCCAGATTGACGCACATCCGGACCTCTACGACGAGTTCGACGGCGATCGGCACTCCCATGCCTGCCCGTTTGCGCGCATCCTGGAAGAAGATCTGGCCGATCGACTCGTGCAGGTCGGCATCCGTACCATGAACCCTCCGCAGCGGCAGCAGGCCGAACGCTTCGGGGTCGAGGTGGTGTCCATGCGAGACTGGGAGCGCGGGCGGCGCGTCGACCTCTCCGGTCCGATTTACGTGTCCATCGACGTGGATGCGATGGACCCGGCCTTTGCGCCGGGCGTGTCCCACCGCGAGCCGGGCGGGCTCTCCGTACGAGACGTGCTGGGCCTTCTCCACGCGCTCGACGCCCCCATCGTGGGCGGCGACGTGGTGGAGGTCAATCCTGCACAGGATGTCGACGGCCGCACCGCCACCGTCGGGGCGAAGCTCGTCACGGAACTCGCTGGACAGGTGGTGACATCGGCCGCCCCCGCCGCGTCGGAGGAATGAGGAGGGTGAGATCGTCGAAGCGGTTTCAAAATGTGATCATTTCGTATAAAGGTCGCGGGCCGTTGACTTCCATTCCGTCGATGGCTACCGTGGAGCAGTCATGAACACGCTCGCTCCCACAGCCGCCGCTTCCACTGCGCTCGACGCTCGCGTCGACGACACCGGAGGACTGCACGCGTCTGCCGTTTTCTACCTGGGCTACGCGTATTTTTATTTCTATCTCCCTCAGGCCGGCGGTCCGTAGAACGAGCAGGTTTTGCATCCCGACATTGTTCTGCCCCCGCCGGTTCGCCCACTCGGGCCCGGCGGGGTTTTGCGTGTGGGGCCGGGTGCCACAATGCCGGCGGGTTCTCCAACCGCATTCCTCACCACGAACCGGAGAACACGCCCATGTCCACGACTCCCCCGGATACGCTGGAAGAAGCCCGTGACCGCATCGACGAGATCGACCGCCGCTTCATCGAATTGCTCGCCGAACGGTACGCGGTCGTCGACGAGCTTTGTGCGATGAAGGCCGAGAACGGCGACACGGTGAAGGACGAAGATCGAGAGCAGGAGCTCCTCGACCACGTCGCGACCATCGCCGAGGAACACGACCTGTCTCCTGAACTCACCCGACGACTCTACGACGAAATCCTCGCCCACTCCGTCCAGCGCCAGCGTCAACAGCGAGATGGGCAGGACGAGGACGCGAGTTCGGCGTCGACGTCCGCCGGCGATACGCTGCCTGCGAACGGCACGGTCGCATCGAAGGCGTCCCTCGACGCCCGCGCGTCATCGGACGATGTTCCTCCTACCTGACCCTTCAAAGAGACGGGTGAATCTCACGGCAGGAATGAGCATTCAATCGCTGCTGGTTTTTCGAACCAAGATTCCTGCGTCATGTCTCAGTCGAACGAGGAGGTGCCGGACTTCATTCCGGAGTACAACAAGCCGGACGTGCCCGGCATCCACATGAACTTCGATAACACCGTCTCCCTCTACCACATCGTTCAGGAGGACGACGACTTCGAAACGGCCGCGCAGGACCTCTTTGACCTGCTGGCGGAGGCGCAGGACGAGTTTCCGGACTGGCCGCGCGTGCTCTACCTCGACATCGAGGGCCACGTGCGCGACGACGGGCGGCTGGAGGAGGACATGATCGAGCTCCAGCAGGAGTTTTTGATCGCGGCGATGGGCAAGTTCTTCACGGCCCTTGCCCTGCCGCTCGTTGCCGTCGTCAATCCGGAGGACCAGGTGAACGACCTGCCGGACGAGCTCGTGCTGCAGCCCCCCGACGCGGAGTTGCCGGAAGAGACGGCCTGGCCGAAGGAGTAACGCAAAAGACCGGGCGGCCCGAAGGCCGGCCCGGTCTGTCGCGGAGTCACCGATACGGAAGGACAAACGGCCCCCCAAGGATTGCGCCCCGTGGCAGGCGGGAGTCGAAACCGGTCCCGTTCACGCGCCACGGGTCACAGGATCGTCGACAACCGATGCTCCGCCATGATCTCGTCGGCGTTTCAGTGGTCCGCTACGCCGTCTGAAGCTGCGGGCCGGCTTCCGCAATTTCCGGCGCCGCTTCGTCCTCGTACTCCTCGAAGTGGTCGTTGAAGAGGCCCACGAGGTGCTCGGCCTTCTCGTCGTAGGCGGTGGGGTCGTCCCAGGTCTCGCGCGGCATGAGGAGGTCGTTGGGCACGTTGGGGCACTCGGTCGGCACGTTCAGGCCGAAGACCGGCTCCCGTTCCTTCGGTGCGTCGAGCAGGGAGCCGTCGTGAATGGCGTCGACCATCGCACGAGTGTACTTGAGCGGCACCCGGTGGCCCTCGCCGTACGGCCCGCCGGTGATGCCGGTGTTCACGAGCCACGCCTCGGCGTCGTGCTCGCGAATTTTTTTGGCCAGCATCTCGGCGTACTTGTCCGGCGGCCACACGAGGAAGGCGGCGCCGAAGCAGGCGCTGAAGGTGGCCTGCGGTTCGTCGATGCCCACCTCGGTGCCGGCCACCTTCGCCGTGTAGCCGCTGATGAAGTGGTACATCGCCTGCTCGGGCGTGAGCTTGCTCACCGGCGGCATCACGCCGAACGCGTCGTAGGTCAGGAAAATAATGTTGTCCGGGTGGCCGCCCATCCCCGGAATCTTGGCCCGGTCGATGTAGTCGAGCGGGTAGGAGGCGCGGGTGTTTTCTGTGATGGAGTCGTCCGTGTAGTCGACCGCGCGGGTCTCCTCGTCGTACACCACGTTTTCGAGCACGGTGCCGTACCGGATGGCGTTGTAAATTTCCGGCTCGTCCTCTTCGGACAGGTCGATGGCCTTGGCGTAGCAGCCGCCCTCGATGTTGAAGACCCCGTCGTCGCTCCAGCAGTGCTCGTCGTCACCGATGAGCTTTCGGTCGGGATCGGCCGAAAGGGTGGTCTTTCCGGTGCCGCTGAGGCCGAAGAAAAGCGACACGTCGCCGTCGTCGCCCTCGTTGGCCGAACAGTGCATCGACAGCACGTTTCGCTTGGGCATCA
>CAZSBW010000167.1:0-6347 GCA_964604815.1 uncultured Salinivenus sp.
TCGAAAAAGGATGTCTGGTGAAAGGACTGACCGAAGAAGTCGGCCCGAGACGAACGCCTCTCGGCGGGTCGTCAGGACGAATCGGACGACTCGGACTCGCCGGATCGCGGCTTGGACGCGAGCATGGCCCGAAGCGCCGCCCGGGCGTTGCGGAGGAGCCGGGACGCCGGAGCGTGCTCGTCGCCCGACGATTCGGGGTCGCCTCCATTCTCGTCCGGGTCGGATTGCTGAGACGAGTCCTCGGCCATGAGCGGCTGTTCGAGCCCGAAAGATTGCGAACGCGGGACAGGTCCCCGCTAAGCACATCCTTCAGTCACGGAAGGGACGCGGAGAGATGCTTGAATCGGCGTCCCGGATGTTTGAATCTCGTTCCCGGAGGGTTGGCGCAGCGTCCCAGATGTTTGAATCAGCGTCCCGGAGGCGGATGAGAACGGTTCACACTGCTGTTTTGGGGAGAGGTCGACTCCGTATCGACGGGAGACACGCAGTTGCTCTAGTGGGCTTGCACAACTGAACCGAGAGAAATCGCAGATTTCGTAACGCTGTTGCCGTCCGTATCTCCTTCGGGGAAAAGCTCGGTATCGACCCCCACCGGGGCAAACGCTGACGATTGTAGTGTCAGATGACCGGAGCTCGAAACGTCAGGGTAGTTGTGCAAGGTCACTACGCCCCGGTCCTTTGTTGCTCGGCGGTTTCCCGGATGCGGTCGGCCATCCAAAGAGGCTACCGCCTTATTATCCGTCTATCGATTTGCAATGTAGCCGCTGCTGTTGGATTAGTCGTCGGGAATATGCTTTTCGAGGTCGTCGGGCGCCGAGACGGGGAACTCGAAGGAAGCCTCGTAGTCCGGCTTGTCGTCGAAAGAGGCGGTTATCTCCAGCGTCCAGTCCAAGCCTTCAATGGCGTTCTTTACGGCACTCCACGGGGTGTCCTCGTCCATTAGCATCGGGGTAGCCTCGGTCATTGCCATCATGGGGTGGTCGTCCGGAAATGGGTTTCCCGGGAGGTCGAGCGAAAAGGGGACCTCCGTTTCGGCTGCGCCGGGCCGCCCGCGAGCGCTCGCCCACTCCTCCCACACCACTTTCTTGTCGTCCCCACTTCCCTTAGTGGCAGCCACGCGGATTTGAAACCCGTTGGGGGGCTGGTCGTCGGAGAGGGGCGCCCGGAGGCGAGCCCGGAGCGACGATCCCAGCGGGACCGGCTCGCGCTCCAGTTGCAGATGCGACGTGCCGTAGGTGCGCCACCGACGGAACGTCTCGTAGGCCTTCCACCACAGCCACCCTCCAGCTCCAAGAAACGCAGCGGCCCCGAGGAAAAGGGAAAAAAACAGACCGACCGACCCGCCTGACATGCCTGATGTGAACGGGGTAGCGGCTATCATCAATCCCGCTCCCGCGGCGGCCAGGCCGAGGAGGGCGTTGAAAATTGCGCCAAAGAGGCTGGGGGAGGAGGCCCGGACATTTTGCTGTCGATCTTGCGATGGCATATCGAAGAATTCGTTGTTGAAGAAGAACCGATGATGGATGCGCCTTCCTGTCCCGACCGGCCCGGCGGAGGAGGACGGGGCAGACTGAAGAGGCGAGGGCAGTTCGGGCATTGGACGGACCAAGCGGATGGCGCCTACGTGGATGAAGCCTGCTGCTCGGCAGCCTTCTGGATGCGGTCGGCAATCCAGTCGGCCTCCGCTCCGTTGGACAGCTCCCCGGCGACCCAGATTTCTTTCTGGTCCGAACGGGCTCCAGTAGATCGGGACGGATCCTGAACGAGGGAGAGCGAATAGAGCGAACTTTCGTTTCTTGTTTTGACCTCCACGTGCACGTCGTCGAGCGCCTCGCAGGGAATCGTCGTCGTGCTCCCGTTTGCGAAAAGCGGCGTGTTGATCAGCGTAACGGCTCCGTTCTCCACTACGACTGTGGCCGTGTGCAGCCATCGTGTCCACATCCAGTAGAGGATGGCTCCGATGACCGCGAAGCAGGCGATGACGATGGCGATGGGGCCCGCCGTCCGGTAGTGCGGGCTTAGAAGAACGGGGCGGAGTAACATGCCTCCCATAAACAGAGGACCCGCGATTAAAGCAGCGGAGAGCCCGAGGACCCTCGGCCAGGGAGTGGCTGGAGAAAAGGAAACGGACAGCCTGTGGCCGGGCCCGTCCTCCATTTCGATGCGGTCGGTTACCGGTTCGGAGAAGGTGTGATCGGTGTTCTGTTGAGAGGCGTTGCGGGGTGCGTCGGGCATGAGAGCGAGGCGGAAACTGGGAAAAAGAGGATGAGAAGGAGGCATGGCTTGCACCTCCCCATCAGTTTGACGAGAAGAGAAAGCAAGGTCAACCCAATTTCCGTTTTCAATGCGACGATTTTCGTTCTCAGAAAGACATTTTACGATCCTGACTAGTGGTTTGTCAGACCTCATTCTTTGGGTTATTGTTTTCAACGTTATCGCAGAGACGACTACGTCGTCGTTGGAGGTTGATTCTCCCGCTATCGGCCTTTCGAATAGGTTTTGATAGTCAGTCCAGGCGCGTACATAGAATCATGGTTGCTAGCCCGCTCGTCGAATTTCTTCTTGTATCTGCCGGTCCATTTTCGGGGCGTTAACCGATGGAGAACCCACGCGACTTCTGGTCATGTACTGTACCCGGACGGGCGTTAAAATTTCTACACCAGACTCTCAACAACATCTCATGCTCCGCAGTGCCCTTTTCACGACTCTTCTGAGCGGACTTCTCCTCGTGCCCGCCTGTACGCAGGAGGACCAGTTGGTCGTTCATATGAAAGACGTTGTTCGGATTAATCACGCCGGGGAAGAGATCCCCGTTTCGTTGAACGAGAACACGCGTACTTTTGCATTTACTCTCTCGAAGGGGACGTGCAGAACTGAAATGCGAGGGATCGCCCACGTACGCCGGTCGGCTGCTGATTTTCTCTCCCGAGAGGGCCGATCGGCACGGTCCACGCCCATCGGGGTCTCGGCGACGGCCCGTTGGAGGAGCCGGATCACCTGCTGATGGTTCAGGCGCCGTCGCTCCTCCAGAACGACGATTCCGGCCGGACCGGCGCGCTGAGACATTGCCCGCGTTCAAACCGCAAGCTCGCACGTACGGTTGCAAGGGGCGCCTCCTACGGCGAGCGTCACCTCCACCGCTACGGCCCGGTCGGGGGCACGGACCTGCGACCGTCGCGAGAACGAGACCTCTTCGCCAACCCTCGCGTGGGGGGCGAGGTGCGGTGTCGAGGGGGCGACGAAGGCGTAATTAGAGACCCGTGAGAAATCCGATTCGGCGGAACGGACGGCAGGCGGGCGCATTTCGGACAGTGTCTTTGCCCGTGTATTTTCTTCTCGTCTCATGACGCAGCTCCGGCACATTGCGGCCTGGGTTCTCCTCGCGGCGTTTGCGGCGGGAGGGACCTTTGGCCCGGTGGTGCACCGGGTGCAGCACGCGACAGAACAGGCCGAAGCGACCGCCGATGCCTGTCACTCGACGGCGGTACACGAGTCGGATGTCGCGCTCTGGACAAAGGAGGATTCTTCCCGCAGTGTGCCCGAGTGTGACCTGTGTACCCGGCGTCTGCTCGTCGTACCGCCTGCGCTGGCGCCCATGGCCGGGCCGTCCCTGACGTGGACGACCCAGGGTGCGACGTCGTCGGCGGCCGTGCCGGTGCAGACGGTCACCAATCGATTCATTCGCGGTCCCCCCTCTCGTTTCGGGGACCGTCCCGCGTAGCGCGCGGGCTGGCACAACGGGTTTGCCCGATGTCGTCGAAGGGGACCGACCCCCTGGTTTCATTCCCGGCGACTCGTTTGCACAGGGCGAAGGAGCTGTGCCGGTTCCGTGACCGGATCGCAGTCCGGTCTGTTTCTTGGCGGCATCGTCCAACGCGTCCGAGCAGCGCTCTGGATCCATCAAAATTTGCCCCGACAGCGCGTTTCCTGTCGGGTGTTGACTGAGGCCCAGCCCCGCGGGACGAGATCTCCCCCCTCGATTGGCATTTTCCTCCGTTTGTCCAACGGGGACTCTCGTACCGTTGAATCGATCGACGACGTGTCTATGCGCTTCCGCACCGTTTTTGCGTTTGTACTCTCCTTTTTTCTCCTTCTTCCGTCCGCGCACGCCCAGTCTGAGCGCGGCACCGTCACCGGCACCGTGACCGATGAGGAGGGGGCGGCCCTGCCCGGGGCCCAGATTGCCGATGTCTCGTTCCAGCGCGGCACTACGACCGGCCCGGACGGCCGGTACACGCTTGAGGGCCTCCCGCCCGGCGATCACACCCTCGAGATTCGATTTGTCGGCTACCAGACGGCTGTGCGGGAGGTGACCCTTGAGGCCGGCGAGACCCGCGAGGTCAACGTGTCGCTCAAGACGCGCGTGCTGGAGACGGAGGGCGTCACCGTGACCGGCACGGCCCGGGCCCGCAGCACGCTGACCACGCCCCAGAGCGTCGACGTGCTGGGCGCCGACGACCTCGACACCGACCGCAGCGCCTCTCTCGGCGACGTGCTCTCCGGCAGCGTGGCGGGCGTCTCGTCCATCAAAACGGGCTCGCAGGCGGGCAAGCCGGTGCTGCGCGGCCTGTCGGGCAACCGCATCCGCGTGCTGAAGGACGGCATCGCTCAGGAGTTCTATCAGTTCGGCGTGCGTCACTCGCCGCCCACCTCCACGAACGAGGCCGAGCGCATCGAGGTGGTGCGCGGCCCCAGCAGCATCCAGTACGGCTCCGACGCCCTCGGGGGTGCGATCAACGTGCTCACCAAGGAGGCCCCCACTGCCGGCGAGGATGAGACCGAACTCGGCGGCACGGTCCGCTCCCAGTACTTCGCGAACAACAACGAGCGGGCCGTGGGGCTGAACCTGGAGGGCGCTCGTGGCAGCATTGGCGTCCGTGCCGGGGTCGAACGGCGCGTTGCCGACAATTACACTGCCCCCGACGAAGAGACCTTCTTCGAGGCTGAGGATCGGAGCCCCGGTCCGTTCAACGATCCCAAGTACACCGACGAAATCCCGTTCACGAACTTTGAACAGTGGAATGGCTACGCCCAGGTCGGGACGCAGGGCGACTTCGGGACCCTACAGGTGTACGGGGACTACTGGGTGAACCGCCATAACTTCTTGCTGCCCTTCGGCGGCCCGGACGGAAATGAAAAGAACCCGCCGGCCGGGATCGGTCAAAATCTGGAGCATGGCAATCTGGTGGCGAAAGGAAACCTGCTGGCGGGAGACTTTCTCATTCGCTCCCGTCTCAGTTTTCAAACGTCCATCCGACAGTCCGGAGATGACCGACGGTTTGTTCCCGAGGATCAAACGCTCGCCTTCATTGAGGACAATGGCGGATTCGACGACTTCGACTATCCGCTGGACCTGAAGACCGACATTTACACCGGACGCGTAGAAGTTGCGCATCCGAAGATCGGGTCCGTGAGCGGCACGCTTGGGGCCGAGGTGCAGCTGCAGGATGCGCAGACCCGCTCCGGCGGTCTGCAACCATCGGCCGACACCTGGACTGTCGGGGTCTTCGCCTTCGAAGAAATCGATTGGGAGCCGTGGACCCTGAACGCGGGCCTTCGGGGCGATTTTCGGCGTATCGACGCAGAGCCAACCCCCAACACCCTCGCGGCTGATACGGACCCCCTCAGTACCGAATACACGACCCTCTCCGGCGCGCTGGGGGCCAACGTGACGGTGGCCGACGGGGTTGCCCTGGCCACGAACCTGAGCAGTGGCTTCCGCGCGCCCAGCGTCTTTGAGCTCTACGCCAGTGGGGTGCACGGCGGTGTGGCGGCGTTTCAGCGAGGCACCCCGAACCTCGATCCGGAGCGGGCCTACAGCGCCGACGTGTCGGTGCGGGTGCGGCGCGACCGCCTGACCGCCGAGGTGACCGGCTACGTCAACGCCATCAACGACTACATCTTCCTGGAAAACACGAACGAAACCCGGGGGGCGCGAGGAGAGGGGCCGCCGATATACGAGGCGAGCCAGACCGATGCCGTGATTCCGGGCGTGGAGGCCAAAGTCGAAGCCCAACTGCGGCCCTGGCTGCACCTCGGGGGACAACTCACCGTCCTTGACGGCACGGGCGACGGGCTCAGCGATGACGGGTCGGCGGGGGACCTGCCGCTGCTTCCGGCCAACAATGTGGAGGGCTTTGTCCACTTGACGCCGGACGGCCCCGGGCTGCTTCGAAATCCGCGGGTGGAGGTGGACCTCAAGCACTCGCTCGACAAAGATGCGGCGGGTACGTTGGAGCCGTTCGCACAGTTCGACAACACGTCCGGCCCTCCCCCCTTCGGAACGGCCTCCACGAAGGCCTACACGACGGTCGACGCCTCAATCGAAAGCCGCTTCGCGCTCGGCT
>CAZSBW010000168.1:0-6318 GCA_964604815.1 uncultured Salinivenus sp.
GACGGCGCCGTTCATGGTCATCGACACCGACATCTCGTCGAGCGGGATGCCGTCGAAGAGGATCTTCATGTCTTCGACCGTGTCGACGGCCACGCCGGCCTTGCCCACGTCGCCGCGTACCCGCTCGTGATCGGAGTCGTAGCCGCGGTGCGTGGCGAGGTCGAAAGCGACGGAGAGGCCTTTCTGGCCGGAGGCGAGGGCCTTGCGGTAGAAGGCGTTCGACTCCTCGGCGGTGGAGAAGCCCGCGTACTGGCGGATGGTCCACGGCCGGAAGTTGTACATCGTGGAGTACGGGCCGCGGAGGTAGGGCGGGATCCCGGCAGCGTAATCGAGATGATCCAGGTCCTCAAGTGCGTCTGGGCCGTACGCCGATTCGACGTCGATCTGCTCTGGGGTTGTCCAGGTGTCTTCCGGCGGCGTGCGGTCCGGCTCGGTGGGCGGGTCGTAGTCGATGTTCTGGAAGTCGGGGCGCATGGCGGTTGGGTATGGAAGTCTGGAAGGATGGAGGTGTGGACGGGAAGAAGAATCCGACTTCAATCTTCGGTTGAGCCGTTTTCGAAGGGGATGCCGAGGCGGTGCTGAACGTCTTCGAGTTTCTCGCGGAGGAGGTTGCCTTGATGGATGAAGTCGTCGGCGGGGAGATCGGCGTCGATCTTGTCCGGGTTGCCGGCGACGACGAGGAGAGGGGCGAAGTCCCGGTCGTCGAGGGCGTCGCGGAGGGCCGGCGTCAGATCGGGATACTCGCTGTCGGCGCTGCAGAGGACGACGAGATCTGCTTCTTCGTCGGCAGCAGCGTCGGCGGCGTCGTCCACCGATTCGAAGCGCAGGGGCTCGATCACGTCGAAGCCGGCCACGCCGAACACGTTGCGGGCGAAGGTGGCGCGGGCGCTCCGCATCTTGGCCGGGCCGAGGGGCGCGAGGAGGACGGTGGGCGTGTGTTCGGTGTTCGCCGCGTGTTGCTCCGTGCGCAACCGAACGGCTTCGATGGTTTCGGAGAGGCGAAGGCGAGGAAGCGGCTCGATGGAAGTCTCCCCGTTGGCCAGCGCCGCGAGAAGTTCGGAGATCGAGTGCCCGTCGGACAGTGCGGAGCGGAGCGTGTCGAGGCGTGGAGCGTCGAGCGAGACCGAATCGTTGGAGGGGGCGAAGGAGGGCGGGGCCTCCAGGTCGGCGCGCCGCGTTTCGTCGAGAGCGGGGTAGTGGTTGGTGCCCACGAGGATCCGCTTCCGCGTGTCGACGTCACGCTGCCGCTCCTCGCGTACCTCCTCAATCTGCTGCTGCACGCTAGTGTCGCGCAGCCCGGCGATCAGTCCACCGTCGGCCTCCCGGCCCTGAAATCGATCCCAGGCCCGCTGGGCGAGCTGATCGGTGGCGGCCTCCAGGTAGTAGGCCCCGGCGCCGGGATCGGCCACAGCGTCAAAGTGCGCCTCCTCGCGGAGGATCAACTGCACGTTCCGGGCGATGCGCGTGCCGAAGGCGTCCTCCACTCGGAGGGAGGCGTCGAACGGGCGCACACTGAACACGTCGCTCCCCCCGACCACGGCTGCCATGCCCTCGGTCGTTGCGCGCAGCATGTTGACGTACGGATCGTAGACCGTCTCCGTCCGGCGCGACGTTTCGGCCTGTACAAAGAGGTCGGTGGGTTGGGGGTCGGCGTCCTCGCCAGCTTCGAACGCATAGGCCGCGACGACCTGGGGCACGAGGAGGCGGAGCGCGCGCAGCTTGGCAATCTCGACGAAGTAGCTGGTGGAGACCGCGACGGTAAACTGGAGGCGGGGGAGGAGGGCGGAGAGAGGGTGTCCCCGCTCCAGCAGGGGCGCCAGCGTGTCGCTGAGTGCGCCGAGCCCGAAGGCGAGTTCCTGCACCACCGACGCCCCGGCCTCATGGTAGGGGCGGAGGTCGACAGTGAGCGTTCGGAAGGACGCAGGCCGATCGACGGCGGCGAGATCGTCGGCCAGCTCGAACGCCGCAGAGGCGTCCCGGATCGTGCCCGCGGCCAATGCGCCCACGGGATCGTAGCCGACCGATCCCGTCAGTTCGTCAGCATCGCGCGCCGAGGCGATCTCCTGCAGGGCAGTGAAGAGAACGGGTGATGCCGCGCCGCCGTCGAGGTGGAGGGAAACGTCGTTCAGCGGAACGTCGTCGAGCACCGTTCGGAGGTCTGCGATCGTCTCCGTCGTCAGTCCAAATTCGCGGCCCGGCTGCAGTGGCGGGCGGACGAGGCCGAGGGCCGTGGCGCCGCGCCGCAGCGCGCTCCGGGCGAGGCGATTGGCCTCCGCCGGGTCGGGATGGGCGAGATTCTGTCGCACCTTCCAGTCGTTGGCCGGCGTGTCGTCGCCGTCGGCGAGCGGGGAAGCGGGCGCGTCGGGATCGACGTGGGCGACGTCGTCGAGGTCCTCGCGGCGGAGATAGCCGGGGAGGGAGAGGCCGTCGATCGCGTCCCAGTTGAGCACGTCCTCGACGTTCGAACGGCCGAGGTCGTCCTGAATTTTTTCCTCCCACTCCGCAGTCGCGGTGGGTGGAAATTCGTCGAAGAGCGGTGGCAGAGAATCGGAAGAGGCCATGACAAACCGAGAGAAAGCCGCAGAAGCGTGTGCGCAAATGTTCGGGCTACTCTGTACGATTGTCGTCGCCGGGCGGTCCATGCAGCGCCCGATAGCGGCGCACCAGGTCGTAGACGGCGATGCCGTAGGCTACGCCGACGTTCATCGAAATCTTGGCGCCGTACTGCGGAAGCTCTAGGGCACAGTCGGCTGCCTCAATCAGTTCTTCGTCTACACCGCGTACTTCGTTGCCTACCACGAGACAAAGGGGATACAGATCGGGCGACACTTCATTCGGCGCCGTAGAGCCGCTGGTTTGCTCTAAGGCCGCAATCGTGAAGCCCTGCTCTCGTAGGGTGTTGAGGACCGGCAGGGGATCTTCGTGTTTGCTCCATTCCACCGCGTCCTGTGCGCCGAGGGCCGTCTTGTGGAGGTCCTTGTGTTTTGGGGTGCCCGTAAATCCCGTAAGGTGGACGTGCTCAACACGGGCGGCGTCGGAGGTACGGAAGATGGAGCCGACGTTGTGAATTGAGCGTACGTTGTGGACGAGCACACGGACAGGATGCTTTGGGATCTCCTTCAGTTCATCCGGATCGGGGCGCTCGATTTCGTCCCAACTCAGCTTGCGCATCGGAAAAGTATTGAGAAGGTTCCGGAGGGGGGCAGAAAGAAAATGTACGTTCTCGTCTGACTCACGGACTGGCGTTCGCCTTCAATCAATGCCTGATCTGTATCCTCGTTCAGCTCACGTCGAATGACACTCCACACTCCGCTCAGCGAAAACCGCCGTGGTAGTAGGGCACGGCGATTCCAGGGCCGTCTCCCAGCGTTAACCCAGAAGCTCAGCCAACAATTCAAATGCGCCCAGGACCGATGTGGGAGTCGAGTCTTATCACCGTGATGAGCGAAGTCGTGGGGGCGGTTCGACGGCTTCCGCTCATCGCCCCGTTCCAAACGTGTCTCCCTTTAAGATTGCGTTGCGACTGTGATTGTCACGATTGATGGACCGGCCGGCTCGGGCAAAAGCACCACGGCCCGGGGCGTGGCCGATCGTCTCGGCTACGTGTACTTGGACACTGGTGCCATGTACCGGACCGTTGCCCTTGGTTTTCTTCGGGCCGACGGATCCCCCTCCGCCGAGGGTGTGGAGGAGGTGTTGCCGGCCATCGAGGTCGACGTTCAGTATTGGGATGACGCTATGCGCGTCTACCTAAACGGTGAGGACGTGACCGACCAGATACGCACGCCGGAAGTGGGGAGCATCGTCAGCGACATCTCGACGCTCCGTTCGGTGCGAGAATACATGGTGCAGGAGCAGCGCCGCATTGGCTTCGAGCAGGAAGAGACTCACGGCGGCGTCGTCCTGGACGGGCGTGACACGGGCACGGTCGTGTTTCCCGACGCGCCCGTAAAGATCTTTATGGACGCCGATCTCGAGGAACGCGCCCGGCGGCGGAAGGAGGAATATGCGTCGGAGGGGAAGGAGATGACGCTTGCAGAAGTACGGGAGGAAATCAAGCAGCGTGACCGAAAAGATCGGAACCGCGACATTGCCCCTCTCCGCCGAGCCGACGACGCCGTTTTGCTCGATTCGACGGCCCGGACGATTGAGGATCAAATCGCGTTCGTGGTAGATCGCGTTAAAGAGTCCCGTGAATCGGGAACGTAGGTGGACGGCCCCCTATACAACGCCTGTCCAGCCCGGAGACGTGCGGGCAGGACCTCTTTTTTTTGGTCCTGAATCATCCTGGTTTCGCACGTCTCCCGCGGTGCCCGGCCCGTCCACCGATGGACGGAGCCATTCAACATCGCCTTCACACGCACTCCTTGTCGAGGGAACCAGGCTCTGGCAAGTACAAATTTCGAATGCTGCCCGGGCGGTTCCCGGGAGCCCAATCATCCTCAACGTATATGGCAGAAAAGCAAGAACAAGTAGCGACTCCGGAAGACGTAGAAGAAGACCCACAGGACGAAGAGGACCCTTCTCCCGACGCGGAGGCCGAACAATCGGCTCCACCGTCGACGGAGGAGGCCCCCTCCGAGACGGGGACCGAAGATGTTGAGCCTGAGTCGGCAGCCCCCGAATCGGTCTCGCAGTCTGAGGCCTCCGTCGAGCAACCGTCGAGCGAACCCGAGACCACCGACGGGGAGTCCCCGTCTGACGAATCGGGCCCCGACGATGGAGGGGCCGAGATCGTTGCGGAGGATCCCGTCAAGCAACCCCAGTTCGTAAATCGAATTCTGGAGGAGGCTGTCGAGGCGGCGTCTGAAGAGATGACGATTCCCACCGGGGAGGATACGGACGTCGATCTCTCGGAGATCGACGATCCGTCGCTGCCGTCCGTTTCGCCCGACGAACTTGAACGGACGGAAGAGAAGCAGGGCTTTACGGGAGAAACCTTCGGCCAAACGGTCTCGCTCGACGAACTGGAATCGGAAGCAGAGACGCATTCCGACGATCCCGTCTACGACCAATTCCGCGCGCTGATCGACGAGACCTCGATCGACGTTCGTGAACAGGACATCGTCGAGGGACGTGTGCTCCGCGTCGACGAAGATTTCGTGGTCGTGGACATTGGTTACAAGAGCGACGGCATTGTCCCCCGTGACGAGTTTGGCGAGGACGAACTTCGGCCCGGCGATACGGTCGAGGTCTACCTCGAACTCAAAGAGGATCGCGACGGTCAGCTCGTCGTCTCGAAGGAAAAGGCCGACGAGGTTCGTCGCTGGCAACGCGTTGAGGAAATCTACGAGAACGAAGAGGTTGTTGAGGGCGAGATTGTGCGCCGGATCAAGGGCGGCATGATTGTGGAGCTCTTCGACGGCATGGAAGCGTTCCTGCCGGGCTCGCAGATCGACGTTCGTCCAGTCCGCGACTTCGAGTCGTATCTGGACACCCGAATGGAATTTAAGATCGTCAAGCTCAATCCGGAGAACGAGAACATCGTCGTCTCCCACCGTGAGCTCATCGAGCACGAGCTCGAGGAGCAGCGGCAAGAAATTCTTGAACAGCTTGAGGTCGGTCAGGTGCTTGAGGGGACTGTCAAGAACATCGTCGACTTCGGCGTCTTCATCGACCTCGGCGGCGTCGACGGCCTCCTACACATCACGGACCTGTCCTGGGGCCGCGTCTCTCACCCGAGTGAGATTGTGGAGCTTGATCAGGAGCTCGAAGTCGTCGTTCTCGACTATGAGGAGGACCGTCAGCGCATCTCTCTGGGGCTCAAGCAGCTTCAGGATCATCCCTGGGACAAGATTGGAGACCAGTACGAAGAGGGCGACACCGTTGAAGGGAAGGTCGTCTCGATTACAAACTACGGTGCCTTCGTCGAGATTGAGAAGGGCATCGAGGGGCTCGTCCACATCAGTGAAATGTCGTGGACGCGCCACATCGAGCATCCCAGTCAGATGGTGTCGTTGGGGCAGATCGTTGACGTCAAGATCCTCAACATCGACGAGGACGAGCGGAAGATCTCCCTCGGCAGGAAGCAGCTGGAACCCGATCCCTGGGAAGGCATCAGCGACCGGTATCCGGCAGGTACGGTGCTTACCGGCACGGTGCGCAACATCACCAACTTCGGCGTCTTCGTCGAAATCGAGCCCGGGATCGATGGCCTCGTGCACGTCTCGGACCTGTCCTGGACCAAGAAGATTCGGCATCCGGGCGACATGGTCGACGAGGGACAGGAGCTCGACGTGGTCATCCTCAACATCGACGAGGATCGACGCCGCATTTCCCTGGGCCACAAGCAGGTGAAGACCAACCCGTGGGACCAGT
>CAZSBW010000169.1:0-6269 GCA_964604815.1 uncultured Salinivenus sp.
CCGACGATGAGGCCCAAGCTGCCGCCTTGACCGGCATCCGGGACGCGCTGCCCGAGGGCGCCCGCCTCCAGCGGTCGGACACGCGCACGGAGACCGTCGCGCAGATGACGCGCGCCTTCGAGCTGAACCTGACGGCGCTGAGCCTGCTCGCACTCGTCGTGGGCGCCTTCCTCATCTACAACACGATGACCTTCTCCATCGTGCAGCGGCGGGGGCTCATCGGGCGGCTGCGGGCGCTGGGCGTGACGAAGCGGCAGATCTTTGGGTTGGTACTGGGGGAGGCGGCGCTGCTGGGCGTCGTAGGCAGCGGGATCGGCGTCCTGCTCGGCGTCGTGCTGGCGTCGGGGCTCGTGCAGCTCCTCGCGCAGACGATCAACGACCTCTATTTCGTAGTGCAGGTGAGCGAGCTGTCCATCACGCCGTGGATTCTGGCGAAGGGCGGCCTCCTCGGCGTCGGCACCACGCTCCTGGCGGCGATTCCGCCCGCCCGCGAGGCGACAGACGCGCCCGTGAGCACCGTCCTCCGGCGCTCGACGCAGGAGACGAACGTGCAGGCCCTGGCGCCGCGGCTGGCCGGGGCGGGCGTCGGCGTCGGGGCGCTGGGGGTGCTCCTCATGGTCGTCACCGAGCAGAGCATTGTGGTCAGCTACGTGGCCCTGCTGTGCCTGCTGGGCGGGGCGGCTCTGGTCACCCCCCTCCTCGTGGTGGGGCTGGCGAAGGCGGCTCAGCCCCTCCTCGACCGGCTCTTCGGCGTCATCGGGCGCATGGCGGCGCGCGGCGTGGTCACCAGCCTCAGCCGCACCGGCGTGGCCATCGCCGCGCTCATGGTGGCCGTGGCCGCCACCGTCGGCGTCGGCCTCATGATCGACAGCTTCCGGGGCACCGTCGAGGACTGGCTCACCCAGTCCCTCCAGGCCGACGTGTACGTGCAGCCGCCGAGCCTCGTCTTCCGTCGCTCGACGGCGACGCTCGACTCCTCGGTCGTGGAGCGGCTGCAGGACGTGGACGGCGTGGCGGGCGCCTACTCCGTGCGCCGCACGTCCGTGGACGCCGACGTGGGGCGCACCGAACTCGTGGCGATCGAACCGGGGCCGCAAACCGAAGACGTGTACCGGTTCAAGGTGGGCGATCCGGACACAATTTGGCCGAGATTCCGCGACAGCGCCGCCGTCTTCATCTCCGAGCCTTACAGCTACCGCCACGACCTGGGCGTGGGCGATACCGTGCGGCTGCAAACGGACCGAGGCCGCCGGCCCTTTCCCATCGCGGGCATCTACTACGACTACGGCTCCGACCTCGGCGTCGTCATGATGAGCCGCTCCACCTACACCCGCTTCTACGACGACCGCGGGCGGTCCGGCCTCGCCTTCTACGCGGCGGACGGGCGCGACGTGGATGCCCTCATTGCCGACATGCGGGCGGCCGTGAGCGGGCTGCAGGACGTGGTGATCCGGTCGAACCGGGCGCTCCGCGAAACGTCGCTTAATGTCTTCGACCGTGCCTTCACCATCACGACGGTGCTGCGCATCCTGGCAATCATAGTGGCCTTCATCGGGGTGCTCAGTGCGCTGATGGCCCTGGAGCTGGAGCGGCGGCGCGAGATGGGCGTGCTGCGCGCCACCGGCATGACGCCCCCTCAGCTGGGCGGGTACGTGACGCTCCAGACGGGCCTAATGGGCGCCATCGCGGGCGTGCTCTCGCTGCCGCTGGGCTACGCCCTGGCCTACGTCCTCGTCTTCGTGATCAACAAGCGCTCCTTCGGCTGGACGCTCCAACTCTCTGTCTCAATTGAGGTGCTCGTCCAAGCCCTCGTGCTGGCGGTGGGCGCGGCCCTGCTGGCGGGCCTCTACCCGGCGTGGAGCATGGCCCGGTCGAGCCCGGCTACGGCCCTCCAGGACGAATGAGATTCTGAGTTCGTCCCCAAGAGATTTCAAAGTGGGCAAGCTGAGGCCGCATCCGCGCCAGACGAATCGAGCGAACGTGCGTCAGCGGAGATCCGTACGGGGATGCAGGTAAGACGGGGGATCGGAGGGGACGGCTCTTTTCCATCGCCTCTTGCAGATCCAAGTAGCGCCCATGCCCTCAACCAATCCCTTCGCCCGCATTGCGAACCGCTACGCCGACGCGCCCCCCGGCGCCCGTCGCCCCCTCCTCACCCGAGCCGTCGGCGAGCTCATCCCCTTCGTGGCCACGGCCAACTGCTTCGTCGACGCGTACACCCCCGAGCGGGTCGCCGTGCGGCTCGACAACCGCGTGGCCGTGCAGAACCACCTCGGCGGGCTCCACGCCGCGGCATTGGCCCTCCTCGCCGAAACGGCCTCCGGCCTCGTCGTCGCGCTAAACGTGCCCCCGGCCTCCTCGCCCCTCCTCCGCACGATGGACGTGTCGTTCGAGCGGTTTGCCCGCGATACCGTCCAGGCCGAGGCGATCCTCTCCGACGAAGAAATCGATCACATTCACTCTCGGCCCATTGGTCGCGTAAACGTAGATGTCACCCTTACCGCACCGGACGACAGCACGACGCTCGTCGCCAGCACCCTGGAGTGGGCGTGGATGCCGGACGAGCGTCTTGCAGAGTGAAGGGCTGCACCGGACATACCGATGCGACGGATGTCGGCATACGCCGCCCCCCTTCGGCTGGCACCAATGATGAATCTTCGTTGCCCAATTCGGCATGGCTGACGACACGTTCTACACCCGACTTCCGGTGCTGGAGGACTTCGCCGAGGTGGCCCACCCCGAACACTACACGCCCGTGCCCGACGACTGGCTCGTGGCCGTGGGGGACGTGCGCGATTCGACCGGGGCGATCGACGAGGGCTCGTACAAAGAGGTGAACATGGTTGGCGCCTCGACCATCGCAGCCGTCCTCAACGCCATCGGACACCGATCAATACCGTATGTCTTTGCGGGAGACGGCGCGGCCCTCTGCGTGCCGGGCGCCCACGAGGATGTCGTCTCGCAGGCCCTCGGCGGGGTGCGCCGAATGGCCGACGACGAGTTCGGCTTCCGGCTCGACGTGGGACTAGTCCCGGTGGCGGACCTCGTCGACGCCGGCCACACGGTGATGGTGGCGCGCTACCGCCTGTCGGACACGATCGAGCAGGCCGTTTTCATGGGCAGCGGGCTCTACGTGGCCGAAGAGGAAGTAAAGGCTGAGCCGGACGGCCCGTACGGCGTGCCGGCCTCCGTGGACGGGCCGGCGGACTTTTCCGGGCTGGAATGCCGATGGGATCAGGTGCCGAGCCACCGGGACGAGATTGTGGCGCTCCTGGTGCACGCCACCGGGGACTCCCTGCAGGACAGCGCCCACATTTACGACGATGTCATCGCCAAAATTCGCGACATTTACGGCGGCAACAGCCGACCGGTGCTGCACGGCCAGCTCCGCATGACCTTCGCCCCCAGCTCGCTCTCGACCGAGCAGCGCGTGCGAACCCACGGGACGAACCTGCTGAATCGCGTTCTGTACTGGCCAAAGCTCTGGCTCCAGAACGCACTCGGCGTCCTTTTTATGGCCGCCGAGTGGACGACCAGCAAGACTCAGTGGGGCAATTACAAGGAGGACTTGGCGGCCCAAACCGACTACAGGAAGATGGACGGCACGCTGCGACAGGTTCTTGCCGGAACGGTAGAGCAGCGGGCTGCCCTTGAAGCCTACCTGCAGGAGCAGTACGAAGCGGGCACGCTCGTCTACGGCCTCGATGCCTCGGACGCCGCCATGATTACGTGCCTCGTCTTTCAGTACGAGAAGGAGCACGTGCACTTCGTGGACGGAGCAGACGGCGGCTACGCGCACGCCGCCCGCGACCTGAAAGAGCGGGAGCGGACCCTTGAGGGCTGACGCGCAACCGTTAGGACTGCTGAGCCGAGCGCCCAATCACTATCAATGAGGCCGTCACGGACAGTCGTGTCAACGACGGGTCCTCCGTCCGCGGTAGAGCCAGATGCGGCTCGACGTTCCTCGATCGAACGTGCTGTTGACGACGGCGAGCGTGCCGTCGTCGTTCACCGCCAGTTTCTCCATCAGCAGGCCCTGCTGGCTCCCATTGAAGCCGTGCGATGGATCGGCCGTGTTCGGCACGACCGTGGGCGCGGCAAACGTGTCTCCGCCGTCCAACGACATCGTGTGGGCGAGGCCGCGTGGTCGCCCACCGGCCTCCGGGAAGAGTTCCCACAGCACGTGCAGGGTCCCGTTCGACTGCACGCGCAGGGTGGGGAAATGAGCACTTTCATGCGCCTCGGACGACTGATCTGAAATTACAGTTGGCCCTTCGAAGGCCTCGGTCCCCGCTGGCGATCGGGTGTAGCGGACGTGGTACTGCCGGAAGGGGCCGGAGGGGCTCTCGCCGTACGCGAGATGCACGGTGCCGTCCCCGGAGGTCGCAAGCGATGGGGCGTCCGAATGGCCTTCGCTTTCGCCGACGACCCGTGGCGGCACAAAGCCGGCCCCCTCCTCTTGCGAATGGGTATAGCGCACGTCGGCGGTGGGATCCGCCCCCACCGCCCACGCCAGATGGACGGTTCCGGTCGCGTCGACGGCGAGGCTCGGGCCGCGGGCGGGACGTGCATCGGACCCGGCTACGTGCAACGGATCGGAAAAGGAGGCCCCTCCGTCCGTCGATCGACAAAGCCAGAGACGACCCTCGTACTCGGTCCAGGCGGCGTAGACGACGCCGTCGGGACCCACGGTGAGGTCCAGGCTGCCGTTGTGCCAGCGGTTTTCGGTGAGCCGTCCCTTTCCGTCCCCTTCCTCCGACTGCGAGAGATTGGTGGGATCGGCAAACGTGCGCCCGCCGTCCAGGGAGCGCGCAAACAGGGCCTCGCCCCCGTGCGTGCCGCCGGAGAAAATAATCTCCTGCCACAGCACGTACACCGTGTCCGGGCTGCCGGTGGGGCCGGCCATTCGGGGAAGCCAGGAGAAGGTGTCCGGAGTGTGCGACACGTTGGCCGGCCGCTCCAGCTGCGCCTCGCCGTCCGGTCGGTAGGCCTGGAAGAAGAGGTCCTGCTCCCTGTGGTCGGTCCAGAGGACGCCCGCCGTTCCGTCGGTCCTGAGCGCGACGGTGGGATCGTCTACGAATCGCCAGTCCGACTCATTCATCCGCCACGGTCCCCGGTAGGCGTCGCCGGCTGCCACCGTACGGGACGCGTCCCACGTCACGTCGGGTGGGGATGGAGAAGCGGTCCACCGAATGCCTATCATTGCAAGGCCGCCCCCCAGCAGCAGTAGGCCGAGCCAGAACCGAGCACGAGGCATATGGGGCGTCGAGCGGGTAGAAGTCAAGGAGGAGCAGACTTAAACTTTTACGCCGCCGTGGCGCAGGCGCTCCGCGGCGGCTCCGCTGCGGGCGCTTACACGTCTCCTTCCTGTGGTCGCAGCAGCAGCTCCTCCATCACGGTACGGTCGGAGAGGTGGTAGGCGTCCACCACAGACTGCGCCACGTCCGTCGGCGGCATGAAGCGCTCCTCGGGCAGGTCCACGCCGTCCCACGTCGGGGTGTAGGTGGCGCCCGGAATGACGGTTGTCACGCGGAGGCCTTCCTCCTTCGTCTCCTCCCGAACGACGCGCGCAAGCCCCTGCACGCCGTGCTTGGCCGCGCAGTAGCCCGCGTTGCCCGGATAGGCTTGTATGGACGCGACGGACGCCATGTAGAAGAGATGACCCGCGCCTCGCCTCCGCATGGCGGGCAAAAAGGCCTGCGTGACCGCAAACGAACCGGTGAGGTTGACGTCGATCTGCTCGCGGAAGCCCTCCAGCGTCAGCTCGTCCAATGGCGCGTAGGTGAACATGCCGGCGTTGTTGACCAACACGTCCGGCGGCCCCCACTCGGCCTGCACCGTGTCGGCCATCTCGGTCACCGATGCGTCGTCGGTCACGTCGGCGGGCACGACCATCGCCTCCCCGCCCTTCTCGCGACACGCCTCCGCAACCGTCTCCAGCTTGGACCGCGTTCGCGCCGCCAGCGCCACCTGCGCGTCGTTCCGCCCGGCAAATTCCTCCGCGATGGCCCGCCCGATGCCCTGGCTCGCTCCTGTCACAACGACGATCATAAGTGTGGCATTCAGAATTTGGAAGGGGGAGTGCCGAATTCAGAATGCTCTGACCGGTCCGTCGGGGCAAAGAGGAACCCAGAGACCCGCAATCCAAACCCCAACGTCCACACTCCGCATTCCTCATTCGGTGGCGCGGATGAGGCGCATGAACTCGTCGCGGGTGGGATGATTGTCGAACTCGCCGCTGACGGAGCTGGTCGTGGTCGCCGAGTTTT
>CAZSBW010000170.1:0-6248 GCA_964604815.1 uncultured Salinivenus sp.
AACACTCAAACGCTCGAACACATCCCATGCCTGCCGAGCCTACCGCCACCGACGGCCAGGTCCTCGTGGTGGACGACAACCGCGACGTGCTCACCGCCCTCCGCCTCTTGCTGAAGGAGCACGTCGACACCGTCCACACCGCCACCGACCCGTCCTCCATCCCGCAACTCCTCGGCGAGAACGACTACGACACGATTCTGCTGGACATGAACTTCCGGCAGGACGCCTCCAGCGGCCGAGAAGGCTTCGAGTGGCTCGACAAGATTCAGGAGATCGACCCGCAGGCCGTGGTCGTCATGATCACGGCGTACGGCGACGTGGACAAGGCCGTGCGGGCCCTGAAGGCCGGGGCGGCGGACTTCATCGTGAAGCCGTGGACGGACCCGGAGCTCGTGGCCAGCGTGCAGGCGGCGATCAAGCTCCACCGGACGCGCACTGCGGCGGCGGAGGCAGAGACCGACGAACCGGCTTCCACAGACGACACAGCCCCCTCTGCGGACGAAGCGCCGGGATTCGAGGGCATCATTGGCGAGAGCGAGCCGATGCAGGAGGTGTTCGACCTCATCCGAAAGGTGGCCGGCACCGACGCCAACGTGCTCATTCTCGGCGAAAATGGCACGGGAAAAGAACTGGTGGCCCGGGCCGTCCACCGCCGCTCCGACCGCTCGGACGAGCCGTTCGTGACGGCGGACCTCGGGGCCCTCAGTCAGTCGCTCTTTGAGAGCGAACTCTTCGGGCACGTGGAGGGGGCGTTTACGGGCGCCGAGGAAGACCGGGCCGGGCGGTTCGAGGTGGCCGACGGCGGCACGCTCTTTCTGGACGAGATCGGCAACATTCCGATGGAGCTCCAGAAAAAGCTGCTCACCGTGCTCCAGCGCCGGGAGGTGACGCGGGTGGGGGACGTGGAGGCCCGCCCCGTCGACATCCGGCTGGTGTGCGCCACCAACCAGCCCATCTACGACATGATGGACGAGGGCGACTTCCGGCAGGACCTTCTCTTCCGCGTCAACACGGTCGAGATCGAACTTCCCCCTCTTCGGGAGCGAGGCGACGACGTGCTCCTTCTCGCCCGTCACTTCCTGGACGAGTACGCGCAGAAGTACGACGCCGCCACCGAGGGCTTTTCCGACGAAGCGCGCGCCGCGCTCTGCCAGTACCACTGGCCCGGCAACGTGCGCGAGTTGAAGCACACGATCGAGCGCGCCGTCATCCTCAGCGACGACCCGCGCATTGCACCCCACGACCTCCGCTTCTCGGCTCCGTCGCCCGATTCCTCGGACGCGGACGAAAGCTTCAACACGCTCGACCTGAACGACCTGGAGCAAAAAGCCATCCGGCAGGCCCTCAGCAAGCACGGCGGCAACGTGAGCCAGGCCGCCGAGGAGCTGGGCATCTCCCGCCGCGCCCTCTACCGCCGCATTGAGAAATACGGGCTGTAGCGAGGAGAGAGAATGGGAGCGTACGGCCCCGGCCGTAATCGGCGACAACAAAGGCGCTGACGCAACGGCTATCGAGTGAGGTGTGTCGGACGGCCTGTCCAGCAGCGATGGGGCGTTTCGAGCGATCGAAGGCGGGCCCCAAGATCGAACGGTACGCTTCAATCGATCACATCCGGTGGCTATCCCGAGCCGTCTGTGCACCTCTCTCAGACCCGTGGCGGACGCGGCGACCCATTCCGCGCTGGTGCGCGGCCTGTCCCTCCCAACGAGGTCCGGACGCGAGACCGCCCCAGTCCGCTCGGGGCGGCCTTTCTATGCTTTGTAACGACTCCAACATCTCCTGTACCAACTTGACTATAAAAGCAAGCTTGTTTCGGCACCGGACGTTCCTCTGCAGCGTTCTGGAGATTGTGCTGCTACACCCATTGATTGAAAGAGAGAAATGATTATTGCCCCAAACCCATGACGTCGCTTTCTGTTGCTATGGCTCAACCAAACCCTGCCCCGTCCCCATCGAACACCGACTCGGTGCCCCTGGGATTTGGCGAGACGACAGCTACGGTCGGCGACCACATTGCCCACTTCTTTCGAGGCGAGGACCAGCGCTTCTCCGTGCTTGGCCCGTACATCGAGACCGGCCTTCGTCGGGGGGACCGGTGCGTCTTCATCTCTCGGCCCGAAGCGGGCGAGGCCCTGTGCGACTGGCTGGCCGAGCGGGGTGTGGACCTCGAGGAGGCCCGCGCAACCGACCGGCTCATCCTCCATCCCGGTCGGGACACGGAAGAGGACATGAAACGCCTCGCGGACCGCATCGACAAAGAGGCCCGAGAGGACGAAGAGCCGTTCGTCCGATGGTCCGGCGACGGGGCCTGGGCCCTGGACCGCGACCTCACGGTCTGCGAAATGCTACGCTGGGAGGCCCTCTACGACAAGCACACCCCCGACTGGCGCATGCTCGCGCTCTGCCAGTTTGACCTGACGGTCTTCGAGAGCGACGTGATGATGGACGCGCTCCGCACGCATCCGTACTGCGTGATGGGGGACGTGGTGGTGCCCAACCCCTTCCACGAGTCCCCCGAGACGGTGCGAAAGAATCTGGCGGCATGCTGACCCTGCCCGCGCACGCTCCGCGAACGAATCGTTGCATCATGGAACCCTCCCACCACTCGTCGGACCTGGATCCCTCGTCGGTCCTCGGCTTTGGGTCGGCCCTGGCCCTGCTCGACTCGGCCGATGAGGTAGGGCGCCTGGTCACCGGCGCGCTCCGCTCGATGGGCCTGTCGGACCTCCAGGCCGTGGTTTTGACGTGCCCCGAGGAGAAAACGACCCGGGTGGTCGGAAGTGTGGGCACGCATCCCCTTCCCGACGCCGTGGTCGAGGAGCTCCGTCCCCTCGGCTGCGAGTTCGCCTCCGACGCTAAAGAGGGCGGGGGCTCCACCCGGCACCAGATGGACGTAGGGCCCGAGCGGCATCCGGCCCTTGCCGAGGCCGGTGTGCAGCGCCTCTCGCTCATGCGCCTCGGCACCATCGACCACGACTATGGCCTCGTCGTGGCCGGGCGCACCGGCGAAACCACCCCGTCCCCCCTCCAGGCCTCCACCCTGCAGATGCTGGCGGCGCAGGCCTCGATGGCGCTCCACCGCATTCAGCTCGACCGGCAGCGGGCGAGCAAGGCCGAGGCCCTCCGTGCCAGCGAGGCCCGCTACCGCGAGCTCTACGAAAACGCCCCCGTGGCCTACGTGTCCGTGAACGGGGAAGGCAAGATCCACGTGGCCAACCAGCGGGCCGCCGAGCTTCTGGGCCTCCCGGAAGACGACCTCTGCGGCAAGAACATCACTCACTTTTGCCTCGATACGGCCGAGACCGCCGAGGCCGTAGAGCACCTGTCGGCGTGCATTCGAAAACAAAAGCGCCTCTACGACCAGGAAGTGCGGGTCTGCCGGGCCGACGGCGAGCACCTCTGTGTCAGCATGTCCGTTCAGCCCATCGAGAGCGAGTCGGCGAGCGGGGCCTCGGAGTGCCTCGTCACAATGGTCGACGTCACGGAGCGGGTAGAGGTGGAAAGCGCCCTGCGCGAGGCCCACGACGAACTCGAAGACCGGGTCGAGGAACGCACCACCGAACTGGAGCGGGCCAACGACCGGCTCCGGCGGCAGGCTAAGCGCCTGGAGGCGCTCCGCGAGGTGGATCGTGCCATCCTGGCCGCCGAATCGCCCCGCGAGATTGCGACCGTTGCCGCCAAACGGGCACAGGATGTCATGCCCTGCGAACGGGTGAGTGTATCGGTCATCGACTGGGAAAGGAATCGGGCGCGGATGCTCGCTGCACAGCAGGACGGGCATATCCTCCAGGCGGGGACCTGGATCCCGCTCGACGAATTCTACCTGTCCGACACGCTCCGGGCGGGGGAAACGGAACTGATTTCCGACCTCAGTGAGGAGGACCTGGACACGGCCTCCGCGAAAAAGATTCGGCAGAAGGGGATTCGGTCGGTGCTTCTGCTTCCGCTGATGATTGAAGGCACACTCACGTCCATCCTGCACGTGGGGCGTGAGCGTCCCGACGCCTTTACGGAGGCGGACCGACAGGCGGGCCGGGAGCTGGCCGACCACCTGGCCATCGCCCTCCGCCAGAGCCATCTTCTCGAGGCCGTGCAGAAGCAGCGGGAGCAGCTCTCTACCCTGCGGGACATCGATCAGGCCATCCTGGCCGCCGAGTCCCCGGAGGAGATTGCGTCGGAGGCCCTCCGGCGGGTGCGCACGATTCTCCCATACAAAAGCGCAACGGTCACCGTCATCGACTGGGACGACGAGCGGGCCCACGTCCTTGCCGCACTGGACAACGTACTGGACGCGCCCACGACGCTCCCGCTCGACGAGGTCTACCTCAGCGACGACCTGCGCGCGGGCCAAACCGAGGTGATTTCTCCCGACGCCTACGAGCCGGTTCCGGAGGCCGAAGAGCGCATTCGCGACATGAGCCTCCAGTCCGTTCTGTGCCTTCCCATGGTGGTGGAGGGAGACGTGATCGGCGTCGTGCACGTGGGCCGCACCGAGCCGGACGCCTTCACGGAGAGCGACTGGCAGGTGGGCCGGGAGCTGGCCGACCACATGGCCATCGCCATCCGCCAGAGCCAGCTGTTGGAGGAAGTGCAGAAACAGCGCGAGCGGCTGGAGGAGCGGGTGCAGGAGCGGACCGAGGAGCTGGAGTCGTTCACCTACTCGGTGTCCCACGACCTGCGCACCCCCCTCCGCGCCATCGACGGCTACACGCGCATCCTGCGGGACGAGCACGCCGACCAGCTCGACGAGGAGGGCCGGGACCTTCTCGACGTCGTCTACGAGAGCGCCCAGACGATGGGCGCCCTCATCGACGACCTGCTCACCCTCTCCCGCCTCGGCCGCCGCGAGATGCACCGCGTGCCCATCGACATGAGCGAACTCGCCCACGAGGCCTGCGACGAATTGCGACGGGCCCATCCAGAGCGGGCTGAGGACGTAACGTTCGCGTGCCGGGATCTACCCCCGGCGTTCGGGGACCGATCCATGATTCGGCAGGTGCTTACCAATCTTCTCTCCAATGCCCTCAAGTTTACGCGGGAAGAAGACGCGCCCCGGGTCGAGGTAACCGCCGAGGACCGGGGCGACGAGGTCGTATATGCCGTCCGCGACAACGGCGTGGGCTTCAGTATGGAGTACGCCGACAAGCTCTTCGGCGTCTTCGAGCGCCTGCACGACGATTTCGGGGGCACCGGGGTCGGGCTCGCCGTCGTCGAGCGCATCGTTCGTCGTCACGGGGGGGAGGTGTGGGGCGAGGGCACCGAGGGGGAGGGGGCCACGATCTTCTTCACCCTGCCCACCCCCGATGCGGCCGCGAACTGATTCCGTCCTGCGAGTTCCTCTCGCTTTCGTTCAAGTTGATGGGGACGCTGATTTCCTTTTCCATCGTGCCGCTTGCTGCTCTTCTCGGGAGTGCCCTGTACACGCTCGTGATGGCGTACCAGTTGCGGGACTGGCGACCGGTGCTGTTCGTCGTGGTCCTGCTCGTGATGGCCGTTCACCAGGGCAACGAGATCCTCGTCTTCCTCGACCGGGGCGCGAGCGCCGCCCTCTCCGGCTTCGGCGAGTACCCCGAGACGACCGCCAACCTGCTGGCGAGCGCCGCCACCGTGCTCCTCCTGCGCTTCGTGAAGCAGGAGCGGGACCTGGCCGAGACCCTGGAGGAGCGGGTCGAGGAGCGGACTGAGGAGCTGGAGTCGTTTACCTACTCGGTGTCGCACGACCTGCGTACCCCCCTCCGCGCCATCGACGGCTACGCCCAGCTCCTGAAGAAAAACCACGCCGATCAGCTCGATGACGAGGGCCGGCGCCTCCTTCGCCTCGTCTACGAAAACACTCAGAAGATGGGCACCCTCATCGACGACCTGCTCACCCTCTCCCGCCTAGGCCGCCGCGAGCTGGAGCGGGACCGCATCGACATGGAGGCCCTCGCCCGCGAGGCCGTCGACGAGGTCTGCCAGGCCCACCCGGACCACTGCGACGAGGCAACGATCGAGATCCAGTCCCTCCCCGCGGCCGTGGGCGACCGATCAATGATCCATCACGCGCTCACCAACCTGCTGACCAACGCCCTGAAGTTCACGAAAAACGAAGAGACGCCCTGTATCGCGGTCGGCGTCGAACACACGGAGGGAAAACAGGCGTTCTTCGTGCGCGACAACGGCGTCGGGTTCGACCCGGAATACGCCGACAAGCTCTTCGGCGTCTTCGAACGCCTGCACGACGACGAATTCGAGGGCACCGGCGTGGG
>CAZSBW010000171.1:0-6238 GCA_964604815.1 uncultured Salinivenus sp.
CCGCAAAGACGTTGGCCAGCGGGCTCTGGGCCCCCGCCTGATCGTTGACCGCCGAGCGCGAGAAGCTCCCCGACGCCGGAATGCCCTGAAAGAGGCTGCCGAGGAGGTTGGCCGCCCCCACGCCCATGAGCTCCCGGTTGGCGTCGATGGTGTAGCCGTGCCGGGTGGCAAAGACGCGCGCCATCGACACGTTCTTCATGAACTGAACGAGCGCCAGCGTAATAGCGGCCGGCAGGAGCGTGTTGAGGTCCGACAGGTTGACGGCCCAGACCTCGGGCAGGGGCAGGCCGTCCGGAATGGACCCAACCACCTCCACGCCCCGCTCGTCGAGCCGAAAGCCCCATCCGACCAGCGTGCCCCCCACCACCACGACCAGCGACTCCGGCACCAGCGGCGACACGCGCGGCACCACGAAAAGAATCGCAATACAGGCGGCCCCGATGCCGAGGGTGAGCAGATGCGTCTCCCCGGCCCGCTGCAGGGCCTCCCACACCAGCACGTGCACGTACTCCGACCCTCCCAGCTCCACCCCCAGCAGATTGCCGAGCTGGCTCGTGCTAATGATGATCGCGGCGGCGGTGGTGAGCCCGGCGATGACGGGGCGCGAGAGCAGGTTGGCCACAAAACCCAGCTGCAGCATCCCCATCGCCATCTGCAGGAGCCCCACCATCGCCGTCAGCAGAACGGCGAGGGCCACGTAGCGATCCGTCCCCGCCTGCGCCACAGCCCCAATGCTCGCCCCCACAATCAGCATGTCGATGGCCGTGGGCCCGATGGCCAGCTGCCGCGAGCTTCCGAAGAGCGGATACACGAGCAGCGGCACGAGCCCCGCGTAGAGCCCGTAGATGGGCGGCAGCCCCGCGATGACGGCGTAGGCCATTCCCTGCGGGATGAGCATCACCCCCACGGTCAACCCGGCCGTCGCGTCCTTCGGAAGCGAGTCGGCCGAATATTCGGGCAGCCACTCAGTGAAGTAGAATGCGTTCTGAAGTGTTGCCCACACCCGGTTCAACATGGTCGTCTCGCTCGCGACTACTAGGAATCTCGACTGCCGTTGCAAGGCGCCGTCCAGTGGAAACGCAGAGCGCGGCCCTCCTTCCTTCTTCGACGGAACCAGGAATCGGAAACGGACGGGTATGCAGTATGCTCCCGTTGAGTCCGTCGGCCTCGGAAGTGGGCGCAACTACGAAGCGGCCGGGGTCGATTTTTTCTTCTTCGGCTCCGTGGTGGCGAAGTAGCGCTCCACCCGGTCCCCGTCGTCCTCGGCGTCCCACCGCTCCAGCACGCGCACCACGGCTTCGTGCGGATCGAGATGAAAGCGATTCTCGCCCAGCAAGGCGTGGAGGCCCGACCGACGCACCACCTCGCGCACCGGCCCGATGAGGCCCGTCAGGTGCAACTCGATGCCATCCTCCTCCAGCGACTCGACCACCGAGACGAGGGCCCCGATGGCCGTCGAGTCGAGGTCGTTGATGCTGCTCCCGTCCACGACGACCACCTCCACGGTGCGTCCCTCCCGCTCGCTCTTCTCCAGAATGAAGTCCTTGAAGTACTCCGCGTTAGCGAACGAGAAGGCCGCATCCACCCGAAGCACCATGATGTCCTTCAGGCGCACGGACTGCTCGAAGCGGTCCATGTCGCGGAAGAGGCGCGTGCCCGGGACGTGGCCCAGTTCCGCCACGTTGGGCCGGCTAATGCGAAAGAGGACTGCGATCACTGAGGCGCCGATCCCCAGCAAAATGCCCTCTTGTAGGCCAATGAAGAGAATCGCCGATGCGGTGAATAGGGCAATCGATCCGTCCCGCCGCCGGGTCTTGAACAGGGCGCGCAGTTCCTTGAGGTCGATGAGCCCAATGCCGGCCACGACGATGATGGCGGCGAGGGCCGGCACCGGCAGGTAGTAGAAGAGGGGCGTGAGGAAGAGCAGCGTGAGCCCGATGACCGCCGCCGCCACCACGTTGGCCAGCGGGCTCTTCGCGCCGGCCTGGTCGTTGACCGCCGAGCGCGAGAAGCTGCCCGACGCCGGCACGCTCTGGAAGAGACTCCCGAAGAAGTTGCCCGCCCCCACCCCCACGAGCTCCCGGTTCGCATCGATGGTGTAGCCGTGGCGCGTCGCAAACACCCGTCCCAGCGACACGCTGTTCATGAACTGGACCAGCGCCAGCGTGACGGCCGTGGGAAGGAGCGTGTTCAGGTCCGAAAAATTGACCGTCCACAGCTCGGGCGCCGGAAGGCCGTCGGGAATCGACTCAATCACTTCCACGCCGTACTGGTTCAATTCAAAGAACCAGCTGGCGAGCGTGGCGCCCACCACCACAACCAGCGCCTCCGGCACCAGCGGCGCCCAGCGCGGCAGGCCCACGAGCAGCACGACACAGACGGCCGCGATGCCGAGCGTAAGCAGGTGCGTGTCGCCCACGTTCTGCAGGGCCTCCCACACCAGCACGTGCACGTACTGCGACCGCCCCAGCTCCACTCCAATGAGGTTCCCAAGCTGGCTCGCGCTAATGATGAGCGCCGCCGCCGAGGTAAGCCCCGCGATGACGGGCCGCGAGAGCAGGTTGGCCACGAAGCCCAGCTGCATCACCCCCATGGTCATCTGCATGAGCCCCACCATCGCCGTCAGGAGAAGGGCGAGGGCCACGTACCGATCCGTCCCCGCCTGCGCCAGCGCCCCGACGCCCGCGCCCACAATCAGCATGTCAATGGCCACCGGCCCCAGGGCCAGGTGCCGCGAGCTCCCGAAGAGCGGATACACGAGCAGCGGCACGAGCCCCGCGTAGAGCCCGTAGATGGGCGGCATCCCCGCAATCACGGCGTAGGCCATGCTCTGCGGAATGAGCATGACCCCCACCGTGAGCCCCGCGACGGCGTCGGCCCGAAGCACGTCCGCCGTCACGTCCGGCGCCCACTCCGTAATGAAGAGGGCGTTCTGAACCGTTGCCCACGCTCGCTGCCACATGGCATTCGTCTGCCGAGAGACGGAATCTACCTGGAAAGGGACGTCCGTGCGGCCCGCAGGGTGGAGAATTCCTCCCTGCCGGGAGAAGCCCCCGCTCGTTGCTCCCCGCAAAATCGGCGAGTCGGACGTTGATCCTCCTCCTTTGTGAAAGCAGTGCAAGGACTACGGCACTGTGTACCGCCTCTCGTCCGACTGTTTCAGAACAACGCCGGCGACGGTGAATTTTTGGCGACCTCGCGCTCCGGGGCTCCGGCGCGTCCCGCTTTCTGTAACAACACAGAATCCCAGCATACCAATCGGGTGCATTGCTGAAAGGACAGGGTGCGTCGTCCCGCAAAGCATGTGAGAACGTCCTTTTTCACAACGACAGAATCGCCCTTATGGCTACCCAAACCGCTCCCCAGACCGACCACGCCGAACAGGTTCACGAGAAAGCGGAGCAGGCGCTTGGCTTCGTGCCCAACCTCATCACCGAGATGACGGACGAGAACCCGGCGGTCGGCGACGCCTACCTCACCTCGCAGGGCATTCTGCAGGAGGGCGGCGTCCTAAGCCCCGCCGAGCAGCAGGCCGTCATTCTGGCCGTCTCCAGCTACAACGACTGCCACTACTGTACGAAGGCCCACGCCGTGGCGGGCCGGCAGGCCGGGCTCGACGCCGAAACGGTCGCCACCATCAACGAGGGCGGCCTCCCGAGCGACGACCGGCTCCGGTCCCTGGTCCGGGCCACGCGCCGGATCCTCGGCAAGCGCGGTTGGCTCTCCGACGCCGACGAGGCCGAATTCGACGACCTCGGCCTCGGCCGCCCCGAGCTCTACGAGATCGTGTCGCTCGTCGGCATCAAGACGATGAGCAACTTCGTCAACCACATCGCCGAGACGGAGATCGACGAGCCGTTCCAGCAGTAGTTTCCCCGGCTTCTGCGAGAAGTGATCATCCATTTGCTCCTCCGAAGAGGCGTCGGCCATGCGGTCGGCGCCTCTTTTTCGTTGCCCCCTGCCCCGTTATCGCGAAGTCGTTCCACAGGGGGCAAAGCCACCCTCCATACCGAATCATCGGTCGTGGCCGATTTCTACAGACCTGCGTCCGGTTTTTCTGTGGAGAACAGGGCTTCTTCGATACCGAAGAATCAGCCCCCCTCCACGAGAACAAAAAACGATGATGGCCCCGTTCTCCTTCGCTCCCGCCCGCTTCGAGCGGATCCGGATCGGCCTCTTCAATCGCAGTGAGTCGCCGAAGGGAGTGCAACTGGGACTCTGGAACGTCGTGAGTAACCGAGCAGGGCCGCTTCAACGACTACCGCTCTTCAACGTCGGATGGTAACCGCCCCCCTCTCTGTCAACTCCTCGTCAATACGACTCCTCTGGGATCTGTCTGAGGATGTTCGTAGTATTCGTTCATGAGACACCGTGTTACGCGAAACGCGACTCTTTCATGAGCTTCGATCTGTTGCTCACGGTGGGTGTACTGGTGGCCGTCTTCGCCGCTCTCATCCTGGACCTCCTCAGTGCCGACGCCGTGATGCTGGGTGGGCTCGTAATCGTGGTGCTTGGGGGAGTCATTGAGCTGGAGCGCGCCCTCAAGGGCTTCGCCAACTCGACGCTCCTGGCCCTCGGCACGCTGTACGTAGTGGCGGCGGGCCTGCGCGAGACCGGCGCCCTCGACGTGGCCAGCAGCTACGTCCTCGGCGAGGAAAAGAGCCCTCGTCGCCTCCTGTTGCGGATGTGCCCGTCGGTCACCGTCTACTCGGCCTTCCTCAACAACACGCCCGTGGTGGCCATGGGCATTCCCGCCATCCGCGGCTGGTGCAAGCGCCACGGCATCTCGCCCTCGACGCTGCTGATGCCGCTGTCGTTCGCCGCCATCCTGGGCGGCCTCTGCACACTCATCGGCACGTCTACGAATCTGGTGACGCACGGCCTGTTGCAGTCGCACGGGATGGAGGGCTTTGGCTTCTTCGAACTGGCGTGGGTGGGGGTGCCCTGCGCGCTTCTTGGCCTGGCCTACGTGATCTTCGTCGCTCCAGCTCTCACCCCCGAGCGGGCCGACATCCGGGCCGAAGAGGAAGAACAGCGCACGCAGCTCATTGAGGTGGAGGTGGCTCCCGACTCGCCCCTCGTCGGCGGGACGGTCGAAGACGCCGACCTCAAGCTTCTGCCGGGGCTAACCCTGGTCCGCATCGACCGGGGAGCCGAAGAGATTGCCCCCGTCCAGGCCGGCGAGACGCTCTATCCTGGGGACCGGCTTCTGTTTACCACGACCGAGATGGGGCAGGAGAAGCACGACAAGCCCCCCATTGAGGCCTCCGACCTCCAACGCACCGACGCCGATGGGGCGGCCACGGAAATGGGCGAGTACGAGCGCGTGACCGGATCGCCGCAGCGCGACCTCGACCACCCGGTCTTCCCGGGGCTCCGCCTCGCGTACACCGACGTTGAACGCGAGGAAGACCGGGAGCTTCATCAGGTCGTCGTTCGAGAGGGCTCGTCGCTGATCGGGGAGGAGGTTGGTGACATTCCGTTTGGTCAACGCTTTGGGGCTGCGCTCACCGGCATGCGGCGCGGGGGCGAGCGGCTGGAGCCGCCCTTCACGGATGAGCGCGTCCGTCCGGGGGACGTGCTGCTGCTGGACACCCGGCGCGGCTTTCGGGGCGCCCACGAGACCGACGAAGAATTCGTCGTGACCAGCGAGGCCGGCGGCGAGGTCGAGAAGACCGAAGAGGAAGCCCGGAGGCAACGCAAGGAGATGCGTCCGCACGGGGGCGGATGGCAGCTTTGGCTCGCCGTCGCCGTCATCACCGGCATCGTAGGAGTGGTCGGGGCGGGCCTCATGCACATCGCCGTGGCGGGGTCGCTGGGCGCGTTCGTGCTCGTGGCCGCCGGCATCCTCTCGCCCGGACAGGCCCGCGAGGCCGTGGACTGGAACGTGCTCATCGTAATTGGGGCCGCCCTGGGCCTCGGGCAGGCCATGGAGGCCAGCGGCGCGGCCCAGATGATGGGACAGGCCATTGTGGACGCGACCGCCGCCCTCGGGCCCTACGGCCTCCTCGGGGGACTCATCCTGGCCACCGCCCTTTTCACAAATATTGTCACGAACAATGGCGCGGTGGCCCTCATGTTTCCGATTGCCCTCTCGGTGGCGGAGAGCCAAGGCCTCGCGCCCCGCGCCCTGATGGTCAGCATCACCCTCGCTGCATCAATGGCCTTCATTACCCCGATTGGCTACCAGACCAACCTCATGGTGTACGGCCCCGGCAACTACCGCTTCCTCGACTTC
>CAZSBW010000172.1:0-6221 GCA_964604815.1 uncultured Salinivenus sp.
GGCCATGATGAGCGCCGCCACGCCCGACACCATCGGGGCCGCCATGCTCGTGCCGCCGCTGTGGTCGTACGTGTTGCCGGGGACGGTTGAATAGATGGACTGCCCGGGGGCAAAAACGTCGACGGACTCGTCCCCGTAGTTGCTGAAGGAGGCCGCCAAATTCGGCTCCTCCTTCCAGGAAGAAGCCCCTACCTCAATCCAGAGATTCGCCTTCCCGCCGTCGCGATACTGGCGGGTCGGATAGCTGTCCGTCGAGTCCACGTTTTCCCCGTCGTTGCCCGCGGCGTGCACCACGAGCACGCCGACCGAATCGGCATGGCGCACAGCTGCGTCGACGACCTCCTTGTGGGGCGAGTACCCCTTCCCGAAGCTCATGTTGATGACGTCCGCTCCGTTGTCGACGGCGTACCGGATGGCGTTGGCCACGTCCTTGTCGCGCTCGTCGCCGTTGGGCACGGCCCGGACAGGCATGAGGCGGACGCCGTTGGCGACGCCGTCGATGCCAATCCCGTTCCCCCGCTCGGCGGCGACGATGCCGGCCACGTGCGTGCCATGCTCGGCGTCCGGGCCGGTTACGTCGTTGTTGCCGTAGATGCGCTCGGTCTTGTCTGAGTAGTCGTCCCCCACGATCGAGCGTGGGTCAAAGTCGGGATTGTAGTTGTATTCGACCTTATTCTTTTGCCGGTCGTACACCTCCTCGATGTCTTCCGGCGTGAGGTTTCGCTGGTAGAAGTGCAGGAGAATGGCCTGGGCCTGCTTCACCTTCTGATTGGGCGGCGAAATCGACTTGACGGCCTCCTTCGTGAGCGAGTCCGTGTCCAGATGATTGCTGAGCATCTTCTGGGCGAAGCCGACCGCGTCGCGCACCTTGCGAATCTTCTTGAGTTCCTTTTTCACTTGATCGCGTTCCTTCTGGAACGTCTCCTTTATGGTCTGGAACCGCCGGTACGCGTCGCGTTCCTCCGACGACACGTCCGCCGAGTCTACGGTTTCGAAGCGCTTTCGGAGCCGGTCGTAGATGCGCGTGAGCTCGTAGGTGTCCCGGTTGACGTTCTTGCCACCGGGGCCGCCGATAAAGTTCCAGCCCTGCACGTCGTCGACGTAGCCGTTGTCGTCGTCGTCCTTGTTGTTGCCGGGCACCTCATCGGTGTTCGTCCACGTCTTGTTCGTCAAGTCCTCGTGGTCCACGTCGATGCCGGAGTCGATGATCGCCACGGTTACCGTGTCGCGCGGCGCGCGGCCGTCCAGCACCGTTTCGTACGCCGTCTGCGTGGCGAGGCCCGGCATGCGCGCCTCCTCCCGACTGCGGTGAAACCAGTCCCGGGGCACCTCCGACGCGGTCATCGACTCGTCCCGGGCCGACGTGTCGGCCGGGGACCTCTTTGCTTCCTCCGACGCATCTGCCGTGCGGGCCGTGTCCGGCGAGGACGGGGCCGTGCGGGTCGTCGTGTCCGCCTGGGCGGCTGTCGACGATCCGGTCGTCGTCGGCTGACTGGACGAACAGCCAATTAGGATCAGGGCGAGAACCAAACTCGAGAAGAGGCTTGCGTACTTCATAAACAGAGAACATCCATTCTCGGAAAAGCAAGAGTGTCCCCCCAAGCGGAGCCGCTCTGACGTACTCAGACGACCCGCCAAAGTTGCGGGTCGGCTCCGCTACGCCAGGACCGGCCCTTGCAGGTCGCGCTTCAACTTGGGGGGTGGGCCGAGGTGCTCGTCCCGAAAGCCGCCGAGCTCGTCGAGCGTCTCGTTCGACAGGCGCTGCACGAGTTCGTCGATGGCCGGACCGCCGATGAGAAGAGGGAGGTGCGTGAGAAGCAAATCGTCGCCGTGGCAGTGAGCCAGAACCTGATACTCCTGCAACTCCTCCTTCGGCGTGTCGTGGACGACGCACTGTCGGGTCCACTGGGCGGGGTCGGCCGTGTCGTCGTCGAGGAGGGACGCCGTTCGAGTGCGAAGGTCCATCCGCTCGCTGAGATAGGATTGGCATCGCTGCTCGGACGCAGTGGAAAACGACTGGCTCAGCGTCGCGTGACAACGCATGCACAGCGCATAGCCGAAGACCGTCTCCTGGACGTCGTACGCCTCAAACGAGCGGTATCCTTTTTCAATCACGTACTCCGTCGATCCGTCGCGGAGCGAGCGTTCGCAGGCGAGACATTCCTCGAATGGCGCCTCCGTATCCTCGGCGTGAAAGGTGGGAGGAATCGGAACTCGTTTCGGAAGCACAGCGAAAAACCGACCGTTCGAAAGAGGCACAAATGGAAAACCGCTCGTTCAATGCGCGGCGGACTCATTGTAAAACGGGCTCCCCCTTGAGGTTCGCGGCGACTCGTCGGAATGGGAAGCGACCGGGGCTGGGACCTGTGACGGTTGTTTGGAGTGCCACCGTCAGAAGTGAGGAAACAACGACGGTACAGGAGAAATTCAGTTTCGGAATGTTGACATTCGGTGTCAGAAGTTTGATGTTTTTGGGTAGTCTAACGTATCTTCAAATTCACGATTCTAAGGAAGAAGCATCTGCGTCTCGTCGGAATATTTCTGGGGAGGGCCAGTTCTGCGGAAGGACACCTTCCCACGGGACTCGCTGGCAAGGAGCTTGCTTCTTCCACCGGCCGTCGCGCTGGGAACTTTTTCGGGAGTACGGTCGCCCCATGAGTTGACTCTTCAGAACCAAAAACACTCTTTCTGGGATGTTACACTACAGATCGCTCGTCACGGGTTTCTGCCTTTTGCTCGCCGCATTCCTTTTCGGATGCTCGGCCTCGAAGAATGTCACCAAGACCCAGACGCGTCTACAGGGCATCGAGGACGCCCGGGCAGCCAACGTCGACTCCCTTTCGACCTTCCTTGAGAAGTATCGAAAGAACAAGGAAGACGAGGTGCTTTACCGGCTGGAGTACGGAATGCTGCATCACTACCGAATGGATTGGGAAAATAGCGCTCAGCACTTCCAGAAAGCCGATCGGGCAATTGAGCAGCAGTACACGAAGGACGTCAGCAAAAATCTGAAATCGCTCATCACCAACGACCTCCAGCTCCCCTACAAGGGAGAGCCGTACGAGAGCATTTACGTCTCCACCTTCAATTCCCTGAATTACCTCAACCAGGGAGACATCAAGGGCGGTCTTGTGGAGGTGCGGAGAATCAGTCATAAACTGGAGCTGCTGAACGACCGGTACAAGGGAGTGGCCAACTCGTTGATGCACAACAAGGAGTCGGAAGCGGAAGAGGACACGAGCGACCGCGGACGGGCGATGTCAGCGGTCGGGAAGGTCGACAAGAAAATTGGCGACGTTGACCTTCTGAGCAGAGACGATGACCAGCCGGTCGAAGTCCAGCAGAACAGTGCGCTCGGGCGTTTCATGGCGACGGTTCTGCACGCAAAGACGGGATCCGAAGACAACGCGCGCATCGCACTTGAAAACCTTCGCACGGCCCTGGAAGACCAGGGAAATACGGGGTTTCTGGCCACCTTCCCGGACAAGGGAGAAGGGCCTTCTCAGGCATCTTCCGCGTCTGGCCCCTCGGCCCCCGCTTCGACCGCGACGCCGTCTTCCGATTCGGCGGCTGTACAACTTCCGGCGGAGAGCCAGCTGACCTCGGACGACGCTTATAACGCGCTCCTCCTCGCCTTTAGCGGAACCCCCCCGAGGAAGAGAGAAAAGTCGTACGACTTCGAGCTCGAAATTAACGGCGATCAGGTAGAGCTTCACTTTGCCGTGCCGCGTCTCGAGACGCAGGGCACCCAAGTCGACCGCGTGCGGGCCCTCGTTGCCGGCGACACGCTGCAGGTCCCGCTCGTCGAGAATATGCAGTCTGTTGCGAAGTCGATGTTCGAGCGGAAGCTGCCTCTCCTCTACACCCGAGCGATTATGCGCTCAGTCCTAAAGGCCGGTGCCACCGAGGGAGCCGAGGCGGTCGCCGAAGATCAGTTCGGCGCGGTTGGCGGATTTTTGGCCGAACAGGCGGGCGAGGCCGCAAGCAAGGGCCTCGCGCAGGCGGACACGCGGGCCTGGCAGACGCTGCCGGGATTTGCGCACGGAACGGTTGCAAAGGTGCCCCCCGGCGAGCATCGGGTCACTTTTGAGTACCTTCCCGCGAAGGACGCCAGAGAAACGAGAATCCACGTCATGAAAGAGGACGGCCGATGGGTCGTTACGACGGCGGGGATTGACCTTGTTGACGAGATTGACGACATCGCGGAGATCGATGACATCAGCGAGATTGACGAACTCAATCAAGACGAGGTCGATGAAGACGACTTCCTGCGCTCCTATTCCACGAGACGGGACGCCGTTGACGCGGGACATCGGCGCGCACGGAACCACGTGCCCAGCACGCTCATCTTGCACAGTGGAGATGATTCGGTGCAAAAGACCAAAGAGTTCGAGCTTTTCAAGCGGCGGCAACGCACGATTTCCGTAAGCGGAGACAAGGATCTGGGCGTCGCGGAGTCGCTGTACTTGAACTAAAAGTAGCGAGTTCGATCCGTGATTGCTTTTTCGCAGCCACGACGATTCATGTCTTCGACCGTTCGAACGCTTTCTCTCGGCATGGTTCTCGTGCTCGGGGTACTGGGCTGTTCCACGAAGAGCACCGTTGCTCAGAGCGGGGGAGATGCATCTCCCCCGGACTGGTTTTTGAATCCCGATGAGGCATACAGCGATGACACGTACCTCACAGCAGTGGCATCGGGCCCGTCCTCGCAGGAGGCGGAGAATAAGGCGTTCGGAAACCTCGCCCGCGTGTTCGAGGCCGACATTCAGGCCACACAGGACCTCAAAGACAAATACCGAGAGGTCAAAAAAGGAGGCGAGGTAACAGAAACGAGCGAAGAGAGCGTCCTGATTGACAAGTCGACCGTCCAGTCGGACCAAAAGCTTCTGAACTCAGAAGTTCTCGAGCGAGGGAACAAGGGGGACAAGCACTATGCCTTGGTGGGCATGAAGCGGGAGGAGACCGTTCGCATCTACTCCCAGGAGATTAGAAGCAACCGGAGCAAGATCGAGCAGTACCGGTCCAATGCGCAGGACACCGACAATCCCATCACCCGGCTCGCCTTCCTCCAGCAGGCTCTCGTATTGGCCAATGTAAACGACCGCCTCGTCACGCAGCGAAACATCGTGGCGGGGGGCTCCGCGCCGGATCAGTCCTCCTCTCTTACGGAATTGAAGAAGGCCGTCCGGACGGCCCAGGAGAACTGTCCGGTCGTCGTGAACGCAGAAAACGATGACGTTCCGGCATCTGTTAAAGATGAAGCCGGGGCAACCCTGGAAACGGCCGGCTTTCGGGTCATTGATCGTCCCGAGGACGCAATCTTAGAGGCGTTGATTAAATACCGGGAGCGCCCGGCCCTGCAGAGCCGAGACGAGGAATTTCTCCGGTGGACCCTGGCCATTGAACTAACCGATCTGACGACTCGACAGACACTCGAAACCTTCACGACCGAGCAGCGTGCCGGTGCAATGTCGAAGGCCGCCGTGAAACGGCGAGCACACAACGGCGCACGCCGGGCGATTGAGGAAGAGTTCTCGACCTTTCTCAACCAGACGCTTCTCAACATCGATCAGTAATTTGAACTCATGACAACCGTTAACGCTATGCTTCGTAGTTTTCGTCTTCCCTCTCTTCTTATCTTTTCACTCTGCTTCCTGGTTGGGTGCGGCGGCCAGACGCAAACGACGCAGCGGGTCGACTCCGAGAAACAGACTGACTACTCGGGCCGCTGGAACGAAACCGATGCCCGGAAAGTGGCGAACAAGATGATCAGTGGGATGCTTGAGAGCGGGTGGTTGCAGCGCTGGAAGAAGGAGAATGGTGGGCGCCCGACGGTGATCATCGGTCCCATCGAAAACAAAACCATGCAGCACATCGATACGGAGATTTTCATCAAGGACATTGAGCGAAATCTGGTGAACTCCGGGCAGGTACAGTTCGTCGCGGCGGCCGATGAGCGACAAGCCCTTCGGGCGGAGCGGTCGGACCAGCAGACCCGCGCTACGCAGGAGTCGGCTGCTGCGATGGCTCAGGAGGTTGGGGCCGACTTCATGGTGTACGGGACCATCAGCTCGAACGTCCAGGAGAACATGGAGGGCAACAAGGCGAGCATCTTCTACACCGTGAATCTGGAACTGCTGAACATTGAGAGCAACGTGAAGGCCTGGCTGCAGGAGAAGGAGATCAAGAAGATCGTGCGTCAGGACAAGGTCAGCATGTAA
>CAZSBW010000173.1:0-6133 GCA_964604815.1 uncultured Salinivenus sp.
CGCAGGAGGCGGTCGTCCACCGACAGGGTGCCCCGCGGTCGGTCGCGGAGCCGCTCCGGCTGGTCGCTGGGCGTGCGGCTTACGATGGGCAGGCTCGGCAGCCCGCCCCCCATGCCCAGCGGGTCCCGCTCCGCCTCCAAAAGCCGGATGCCGCGCGCCGCGTGCTTCTCGCGCTCGATCCAGCCCTTCTTTTCGAGCGCCCGCAATAGCTTGTAGACGCCATTGGTCGAGGCAATACCGAGGGCGTCGCCAATCTCCTCCATGGTGGGAGGCTTGCGGTGCTGGTCCACGTAGCCGCGAATGAACTCGTAGGTCTCGTTTTGGCGCTGTGTGAGGCGGTCCTTCGGCATTGACGGCGGTCGGTGAAATTGTAACGGGGAGTGTACGAACGACCTAGTTCCCGGGCGGGGGACGGGCAACCCGGGTGGGGAAGGCGCCCGCTCCGGCGGCCCACGCCCCGATAACATATGTGTACGCCGACGACGGCGGCAAGAAGAGCATAGTGAAAATATTTTCACCCACTGATCTACGATGGTGAAAATGTTTTTACCTAAGAGGAAGTTCTACTTGGGCAGCCTCGTCGGAACGTATGTGCACATGATTCGGACATGGCAATATTGAGCGCGAAACCGGCGTTCAACGGCGCTCAACTTGACATTCAGCGCAAGAGCCGTACCTTATGGAGGCGCGTGGGGAATTGTGGGGAATCATCCCAGGATTGCTCGTTCTGCTCGCCCGTTCCGTCAGCACCGCGCGCCGGCCCCGGTGTCGCTGCAATTATGGTTTTCAAGGGACAGGCTGAATATTCCGTAGACAGCAAGGGCCGTATGGCCATCCCGGCCAAGATGCGGAATGCGATGTCCCCCGAAGCGCAGGATACCTTCACTATTACACGCGGGTTCGAAGACTGCATCTTCCTCTATCCCATGGACCGCTGGTCCTCGATCGAGGAGGAGATCGCCGAGCTGAACATGTACAATCGCGAGGCCCGAGACTTCATTCGCATCATCATGATGTGGGCCGATGAGGTCTCGCTCGACGGCCAGGGACGCATCAGCATTCCCAAGCCGCTTCTTGAGTTTGCCGACCTTGGGGATTCGGCGCTCATCCTGGGGGCCTTCGATCACATTGAGATTTGGGATCCGGAGCAGTTCGATGAGTATCTCAACGAGCAACCGTCCGATTACGAGACGCTTGCCGAGCGCGTGATGGGCATGTAGGCGCAACCTGTTGCGCACAGGGGGTGAGATCCTGAGGAACGGTTTCTTGCGATAATTCTGAAAGGGGAGATACCATACGCAACAGCGTGTTAGGAGCGAGCGGTTATGCCTGAGAACGATTCCGATAGCGCGTCTGGTCGCGACGAGCCGCTGCGATACGCGACGGACTACCACGCACCTGTTCTTTCACACGACGTACGAACGCGACTTGTCACCGACGCCGATGGGTGCTACGTGGACGCGACCCTCGGCGGTGGGGGGCACGCACGCGCCCTGCTCGACGAGCTAGGGGCAGGGGGGCTCCTTCTGGGCATTGACCAGGATGCCGATGCCCTCGCCGCGGCTCGCGATCGCCTCGCCGACGAGCGTGAGGCCGGCCGCTTCCGTGCCGTGCACGGCAACTTCGGCGAACTTCGCTCGCTTTTAGAAGCCGAAGGAGTCGTCCCTGTCGACGGGCTTCTCCTCGACCTCGGCGTGTCGTCGCACCAGATCGACGATCCGGAGCGCGGCTTTAGTTTTCAGGAGGAGGGCCCGCTCGATATGCGCATGAATCCTCGTCAGGGGCTTACCGCTCGACAGATTGTAAACGACTGGCCGGAGCGCGATCTGCGCGAGGTGCTTCGCGACTACGGGGAAGAGCAGCGCGCCGGAACGGTGGCCCACGCCATTGTGGATGCCCGGCCGCTCGACACGACCCGCGAGCTGGCCGAAGCGGTCCGCTCGGTCGTGCCGCCGCCCGATGAGGTAAAGACCCTGGCGCGCGTCTTTCAGGGGCTGCGCATTGTCGTGAACGCGGAACTGGAGATGCTGGAGCAGGCGCTCGAACAGAGCCCCGAGGTCGTTTGCACCGGCGGGCGCATTGCGGTCATTAGCTATCATTCGCTGGAGGATCGGCGGGTGAAGCGTTTTCTGCGGTACGGCAACTTCGAGGGCGACCCCAAGCGCGACCTCTACGGAAACCTCGTGGCGCCCTGGGAAGAAAGTCCGCGCGGCCCCATCGAAGCCGACGCGGCGGAGGTGGAGGCAAATCCGCGCGCCCGGAGTGCTCGCCTGCGGGTTGCCGAGCGACGCGACGATGACGTCGCCGGCCCTCCCATGCCGTGACCGAAAGCTCGCGTTCGAAGCGTCAGAGGCTCACACTTTTGCACCGTTTCAAGAGAGACACCAATGGACGATTCGTCTAGCATTTTTCCGAACGTATTGTGGAATCGAATTCAGGAAGCTGAGCGCAACGCCCCGGAGGAGCGGCCGGTCGTCCTCGTCATTGAGGATGATCCGAACTCGCGGATTCTCATGCGCCACGCGTTGCGAAACGTGGTGCGCACCGACGCGGCCAGCTCCGTGACCGATGCCCTCCGCATGGCAGAAGCCGTGCCGTACGACGGCCTGCTCGTGGACATTCGCCTGCCGGATGGGACGGGGACGGAGGTGGTCGAGGAGCTGCGCGAGCAGACGCCCTACTGGGGAGTACCCATGGTGGCCGTCACGAGTCACAGCCTGCCGGAGGGAAGCGGACACTTTCTCGAAGCCGGGTTCGATGCCTACGTGGCCAAGCCCTTCAAGCAGGACGAGCTCCGCAGGCTCGTGCGACATCTGGTGGTTGATTCGGACGAGGCCGTGGACAGGGGGCGGAAGCTGATTCGGGAGGAGGCGTCCCAGCAGGTGACGCAAGAGGAGAAGTCCACACGCGACGAGTCGAGGCGGGATCCGCCTGCGACCAAGGAAATCGACATTGCCGACCTGTGAAGGAGAGGGACGGAAAAATAAACGCCTTTTTCCGAACCCCGTCGTATAGAGAATCCTCCAAGCGGTTTTCGATGATCTCAAATCCCGTTGACGATGAGCCAAGCGAGTTCCCGATCCGGAAACGGCCGAGCCGCCGGCGAACGCCGGTCAGGTGGAAAAAGCCAGTTGCGCCAGAGTAACCGAACCGGTCCCCGCCCCTCCTCGGGCGACGGCGCCTCCTCTACGTGGTCGCGGCACGGGACGGCCCTTCCGGATTGGACCGATCTCGAAACGCCGACGAACCGGCCCCGCACGCAATCGCCCGCCGACGAATCCTTTCTCGAGCGCATCTCCACCGTCCGTTTTGCGCTCACCGTGCTCGTGCTGGCGGGGGCGTTTACGCTCTACGTGGGACACGTCCACGCCACGCGGAGTGTGCTGAGTGAGGTACAGGAGCTGCGGGCCGAGAACAAGCGCCTCCACCTGAAGCGCAACCGCCTGAAGGGACAATTTGCGCGGAAGACCAGTCCGGCCGTCATCTACGAACGGGCCCGAGAGCTGGGGTTGCGGGCGAGCGTGACCTATGGCCCGCCCATTTCGATGGAGGAGTAGAGAATCTGAAATTTTCCCGGCACTAGTCCGGACATCCACGCTAACCTGCCGTTGCCATGAAGCCGAAGAATCAGATTTTGACTCGGATGTACATGATGCTGACGTTGCTCAGCATCGTGCCCGTGGTTGTGGCTGCCCAGATTGGGTGGATCGTGTTCACGGAGAAGACTGAGCTGCGGGATCGGGCAAAGGAGCAGGCGCGATCCACGGTTGAGATCCCGGCCATGCGGGGCGCCATCCTCGACCAATCCGGACGCACGCTGGCGGCCAATACGGCCCGGTACGACCTTGCCCTCGATCCGACCGTGAATGGATTTCGGCAGGTGGAGAACCAGCTCTACGAGGAACTGGCCGCGATTACGGACCGCTCGGCGTCCCACTACCGACGGAAGGTGAAAGAGCGATACAGTCCGCAGTACGTGGCTCTCTGCGAGGGGCTTACCGAGCGCCAGTACGACGAGGTGAAGGGCTGGGACGTGCCGGGGCTGATTTTGACGCCTCGCTTCGCGCGCCGCTACATGCACGGCACCACGGCGGCGCACGTGCTGGGCCACGTGGGGGGCGAAGGGAAAGGGCTCGCAGGGCTGGAGCTGAAGTACGACGATGCCCTCTCGGGCACGCCCGGGAAGCGCGTCGTGAAGCGCGATCGGAGTGGGCGCATCAAGGCGTTCGTCGGGGGCCAAGTGCAGGAGCCGAAGCATGGCGACGATCTCGTGCTCACGATCGACCTTTCGCGCCAGGCGGCCCTCGAAGACGAGCTGCGTCGCGGCGTTCGCGAGAGCCGGGCGGCGTGGGGCACAGCCGTCGCCATGGATCCGGAGACCGGTGCCGTCCTGGCGATGGCGAACGTGCCCACGTACAATCCGAACACGCCGGGCTCGGCCTCCAGCGCCGCCCGCCGCAATCGGGGCATTACCGACCGCTTCGAGCCAGGCTCCACGTTCAAGCTCATCGGGGCCACCGCCCTGGTCGACCAAGGACACGTCTCGCTCGGCGACTCGGTCGAGACCGGTGAGGGATGGGCCGTCTTCCACGGCCACACGATGAAGGACGTGAAGGCGTACGGCACCATCTCCTTCAAGGAGGTCATTTCCAAGTCGAGCAACGTGGGGATGGCGAAAACTGTGCGCGAGCACCTCGACCGAGGGACCTTCTACCAGTACGCCCGCAACATGGGCTTCAGCACGCCTACCTGGATCGACTTGCCGGGCGAGCAGGAAGGCGTGTTGAAGCGACCGGACGAGTGGAGCCAAACGACCCTGACGTCGATGGCCATCGGCTACGAGGCGTCCGTGACGCCCCTGCAACTGGTGACGGCGTACAGCGCCCTCGCCAACGGCGGCCGCCTCATGAAGCCGTACGTCGTGGCCGAGCGACGCGACGTTCGGGGGCACACCCTCTGGCGCAGCAAGCCCGACTCCATCCGCCGCATCATGAAATCGGAGACCGCTCGCGCGCTGCGCCCTGCATTCGAGCAGGCCGTCGAGAGTGGCACGGCGACGGAGACTCAGATCGAGGGACTGCGCGTGGCGGGCAAGACGGGCACGGCCCTCCAGGTGACCGATGGGCACTACACGAAAGAGCAGGCCCGCGCCTCGTTTGTGGGCTTCTTCCCGGCCGACGATCCGGAAGTGACTATGCTCGTGATCGTCGGGTCGCCGAGGACGAGCATCTACGGCGGCGCGGTGGCCGCGCCCATCTTCCGCCGGGTCGCTCGGCGGTGGGCCGGCACGTTCCCCTCGGTGGTAGACCGCATGACGGCGGCGCGTGCGGCCGACCGGCAGCAGGCACCGAGCGTCGACTCCCTCCTGCGCCGCCCGGCTCCTCCGGAGACGGCAGGCACGCTTCCCGAGTTCACGGACGTCGGCATGCGGCGAGCCCTGCGCTGGCTGCGGACCCACGGTGTGGACGTGCGTCTCGTGGGACGAGGTGTGGTCGACGACCAAACCCCTGCTCCCGGCGCTCCCCTGCCCTCCCGCGTTCTCCTCGAAAGTGGCTCGTAGACCGATGCCGACCAACGACGCCCATACGACCCCGGCGGCCGACGCCGAGGAGAAGAACGCATCGGTGGGCTGGACGGCCCTTCGGCGCCGCCTTCAAAAGCACGGCCTCCTTGAGACGGTGGAGGCGGGTGCCGATGCCCCGGTGCCCGGGGGGCTCACAATCCAGCACCTGACGGACGACAGTCGGGCGGTCGAGTCGGGCGGCGCCTTCGTGGCGATCCGGGGGACGGAGGCCGACGGGCACTCGTTCATTGACAACGCGATTGAAAACGGCGCGCGCCTCGTGGTATGTGAGGCGGTCCCGGGAGCCGTGCGTAAGCGCTTCCCGGGGGTCGTCTTTGCCGTCGTGTCCGACACGCGTGTGGTCCTGGCCGAGATGGCGGCCGCCCTCTACGGCGACCCGGCCGATGCGCTTCGGCTGGTGGGCGTGACCGGGACGAATGGCAAGACGACGGTCACCTTTCTTGCACACCACCTGCTGGAGGCGCTGGGCGAACCGGCAGGGCTCCTCAGTACCATCGAGGTGCACACGGGTGACGGGACGACCGAGTCAGACCTCACCACGCCCGGTCC
>CAZSBW010000174.1:0-6114 GCA_964604815.1 uncultured Salinivenus sp.
CGATGAGGCCCGATCAGTTCCGTCTCGAACGCGACCGTATCATCATAGGTAGCAAGAACTTCGGCGGGCTCATCGTTCGCCTGCGATGACGCCATGAGGTCGGCGGAGAAAGCAATCTTATCCTCCCCATCGTAGGCGCCTCCGAAGTTTTCGAAGCACCCGGTAAAGATGAGGGCCGAAGTGAGAAGAAAGCTAACAAGTAGAGCTCGCGTCTTATTCATTGATACAAGTACGGTTGATGACAAAATCCGTAGAGGGTCTGGGCAGAAGATGAGGCGTCACTTAGTATCCCGGATTCTGCACGAGTTGCGGGTTGGCAGTGACCTCATCCTGCGGGAGGGGCGCCAGAATCCGCCGGTTCTCGTAGGGAAGCGGATCCACCGTGGCATTGGGCTGGGGCTTCGGGACGTCCATCCCTCGGCGCTTGAGATCAAACCAGCGGTGACCCTCATACACGAGCTCGCGCCGTCGCTCTGCAAGGACGGAGTCGACGACTTCCGCGTCGCTGAGTCCGCTAAGCGACGACAGTCCCCGGGCCGTTCGGACCGTGTTCAGTGGGGGAAGCGGGTCGCCCGGCGCGCCCTCTGCACGAGCTTCCGCCTGTATCAGGTACAGCTCCGGAACCCGGATCAGGGGAATCCGATCGGTGAACAGCGCAATGGTGTTCGTATACTTGCCCAGAACCGGTACGCCGGAACTCAGCGTATTAATGAGTGAGGTTCGCACGTCACCGGACGCATACGGGAGCGTCGGAGACGGCGTCACCTCGAAGCTGAACTCGCGGAACTCACCGGGCCCGCACGCTCCGGACGCGCACTCCGCGTAACTCAGGGCCGACAGCGCCTGATTACTGAAGGTGGCATCACCGTCGGTGCCCTGCTGCATGGCCAACTCAAAGATGGACTCTGGGTGCGTTGGGCCCGACCAGGCCGAAGCAAAGTTGGACGGGTCAACCAGAAGATCCCCGGAGGTGCCCACGACTCCAGTGTTCGCCGCGACCGTGAGTGCCGAGTCCGCGGCCTGGTCCGCCGCCTCCCAGTTTTCGAGGTACAGTTGCACGCGCGCCCGGAGGGCAAACGCGGCCGCCCGATTCCCAAGATTCCTCGATAGAGTAATTCCCTCCAGTCGATTCGTGGCCTCCTGGAGGTCGCTGAGAATCTGGTCGTAGACCTCCGTATTCGTGGCGCGGGCGCGGTTGTCGGCATCCGTGGCCGATTCCGTCGGCTCCGTACGCAGAATCACGCCCAGGTCAAACCCGTCGACCTCGCGACCCGGCTCGTACGCGTAATTCCGCATGAGATCGAAGTAGTTCAGGGCGCGGAGGAAGTAGGCCTGTCCTGCGATTCGATCCCGAACCTGCTGCGGGTTTGGATCATCCGGCTCAAGCCCATCGATCCTGCTGATGACGTTGTTCGAAAGGTCGATGGCCTCGTACATGATGCCGTACCCGCCCAGGCTGGTGTTGTTGGGAATCACGTCGCCGTACCGGCCCGATCCGCCCTGGGAAAAGGCGTTGTCCGCCAGCGCACTCGGGTACAACTGATAGTATTGCCCGTACCGGTTGAAGGCCTGCAGCCGATCGTACGCCGCCGTCAGAACAGACTCAAACCCCGTGACGGACGTAAAGGCCTGATTCGAGGATACGCTATCGGAGGGTTCCGTTTCATCGATGCCAAACTGATCGCAGGCCACCAGGGTGGTCCCCACGGCTGCGACGAGAAGAAAAATCGTTAGCTTGCGTCTCATAGTAAACGATGTCGTGTTTTGGAATAACAGCGTTGCCGTGTTCTCCTCATAGGTCCGGGTGTCGCCCGGGGAGGGGGACCGCCCCTCCCCGTCGACACGAGCAGTCGGGCCTAGAACGTCAGATCGATACCTGCCGTGAAGGTCCGGCCCTGGGGATAGGTTCCAAGGGCCGTTCCGACCACCTCGGGGTCAAACCCGGTGAAATCCGACCACGTGATGAGGTTGCGCCCCTGAACGTACACGTTGAACCGGTCGAGCGTCCCAGCCTGGTCGAGCAGGCTGGTGGGCAGCGCGTAGCTGAGACGAACTCGCTTCAGCCGGATGTACGATGCATCTTCGTACCACCGCGTGCTACTGAAGGCAGAACCCCCGAAGCCTTCCGGCGTGAAGTTGTTGTCGAAGAACTGCCGGGGCGGGGGGCTGTCCGCCACGTCTCCGGGTTCCTCCCAGTAGTTGTCGAGGAGCCGAGAACTCCGGTTCGCGAATCCGAAGTCAGTCGCCTCCAGGAAGTAGGCGTCGTTCGCGAAGGTTTCTCGCCCATAATCGTACTGGAAGAACACTTCCGCGGAGAATCCGGCCACCGAGAAGGTATTGGTCAATCCGCCGTAGAAGTCGGCTTCCGTGTTTCCATGCAGCTTCTCATCCTCGGCGTCGGCCTGGTAGGTCAGGTTTCCGTTGCGGTCGTAGTACATGGGAACCCCGTTTGCCGGATTGATCCCGGCCCATTCGTCAAGCTCAAAGAGGGCCGGGTCCCGTCCTTCTCGATAGATGTCCCCCCCCGGTCCGCCGACATCGATCTGTCTCTGGTCTTCGAGCACAGACTGCACCTCCTGGTCGAGGAAGGTAATCGTGAAGTCCGTCTCCCACTGGAAGCTGGAAAAGTCCAGGTTCACCGTGCTGAGCTGGACCTCAACCCCTTCGGTGCGAAGCTCCCCGACATTGTCGATGGCGCTTCCGAACCCACTGTCGAGCGGGAGGTCCTTGTTCAGGAGCAGGCTCGTGTAATCGCTGCGGAAGACGTCTACGGCTCCGGTAATGCGGTTGCTGAAGAAACCGAAGTCGAGGCCCAGGTTGGTCTCGGTTTTTTCCTCCCAGGTCAGTTCGGCGTTGCCGAGCTGCGACGGGGCAATGCCGGCTGCTCCGCCGTATTCTCCTCCCCCGGAACCGCCGGGGTCTCCACCGGGGCCCGCCGCGTAGAGCTGGCGCGCGGCATAATTTCCGATGTCGTTGTTTCCAACGGTACCGTAGCTGGCCCGGAGCTTCAGGTTCGATATGAGGTCGCTGCCCTCCAAGAAGGCTTCTTCGCTGATGCGCCAGTACGACTGGACGGTGCCGAAGAGGCCATACCGATTGTCTTCACCGAACCGCGAGGACCCGTCCGAGCGGAGGGTGCCGCCAATCTTGTACCGGTCGTCGTACACGTAGTCGGCCTTCCCGAAGAAGCTGAGGGTGCGGAACTCCGTGAAGAAGAAGTCGGCCCCGGTCGGCGTCGCTGCCGTCCGAAGCGTGCGGAACAGGAAGTTCGGAAAGTCCTGGCCCTGCGCGTCGCTCTGCACCTCGAGCTGATTCTTGTACTCGGAGCCGACCAGAAGAGACACGTCGTGCGTGCCGTCGGCAAACGCCCGGTCGAAGGTAAAGGTCTGACTGACGTTCCAGTCGGTCTGCCGGTCGTTGGCGACAAACTGCTCCCCCTCCTGAGAGGGAAGCCGAGGATCGTCGTACACCTTCTCCTTCGTGTCCTGGAACTGCACGCCGCCGTAGGTGCGTCCGCCGATGCCGCCCCCGAAGTCCCAGTTTAGCGCGGCGTTCGCCAGCACCTGGGTCTGGTTGGAAATCCGGTCGTTAAACTCTTCTTGCTGAACCGGATTGAAGGAGAAGACGAAATTCGGCGTGCCGTTGAACCCACTGTCCTCATTGCCGGGCTCGTTGTAAATCGGCTCGTTGGGCGGGGCGAAAAAGGCCGACCAGAAGGGACTGTTGATGAAGGGCCCTCCGTCAATGGTCCCTTTCACGTTCTGGGTCGACGCGTTCACCTTCGCGGTCGCCGACAGCCAGCTCTTGGCCTGATGGTCGACCTTCGCTGTGATGCCGCCACTCCGGAACTCCGAGTCAATGATCTGTCCGCCGTCATTGGTGTAGGTTCCGGAGACGTAAAACTGCGTGGCGTCGTCTCCCCCGCTGATGGAGAGGTCGTAGTTTTGCAGCGTCGGCTGCTGGTAGACTGCATCCGTCCAGTTGGTATTCAGCGTGTCATTGCCCAGGTCGAAGAGGGACGTACAAACGTCCTGGCCCGAAAGCACAGCGTCCGGGAGGGTCGTCTCTATTCCCTCCGGGCAGTTTTCCGGATCTCCGTCCCGGAACGCAATCTGGCGGCCCTGCTCAGGAGTCACCTCGTCTACGAGAAAGGCCCCGAAGAATCGATTGGCCGTGTTCGCGGCCCCAGTCCCGTTCCAGTCCGCCCATTCGTCGGTCGACATCACGTCGATGTCCTTGATGCGCTCCTGGCGGCCAATCTCGGCACTGAAGTTGATCTGGGTTTCTCCCGCGCTTCCGCTTTTGGTCTCGATGAGCACGACGCCGTTCGCCGCCTGCGATCCGTAAATGGAAGCGGCCGCGGCTCCCCGAAGGACCTGAATGTTTTCAATGTCGCTCGGGTCCAGCTGCGAAAGCGGATTTCCGCTGGCCGCACTGAAGAGCCCGTCGCGCGAAATCTGCACCCCGTCAACGATAAACAGCGGGTCGCTTCCGGCCGTAATGGAGCCGGTCCCCCGAATGTTGACGTTGATCGCGCCCCCGGGCTGCCCGCTTGCCGACGTCACGCGCACGCCCGGCAGCGTGCCCTGAAGGGACGATTCCGGACTCTGCGTGCTGTTGTTTATAATGTCGGCAGAATTGATCGAAGAAGTCGCTCCTTCAGGTTCCACCTGCGTCTCCGATCGGTACCCAGTGACCACAGCCTCCTCCAACTGAGCAACCGACTGCTCCAGTTGAAAATCGACCGTCACCGTCTCTCCCTCTTCCACGGTCACGGTTTGGGTGGTCGTTTGGTATCCGACAAATGAGACTTCCAGGGTTTGCTCCCCGGTCGGCACATTCGCGATGCGGTACTGCCCGTTGGCATCGGTTGCCGCTCCCATTTGCGCTTCTACGATCTGCACGGTCGCCCCCGGAAGGGGTTGACCGTCTTGCGCGTCTGTGACCTCCCCGGTAACGGTTCCCTGCTGCGCCCACGCAATGCCGGGTAGTAGCAGGAAGGCGACCCCCCACGTAACAATTGATAACAGTCTCCTCATAGCAGTTTCGCTGGTGTAGTCCAGAAGTGCGACGAGTAGTGATTTCTCTAGCGACAGCGCACCAAACGGCAGTGCACTGAGGACGTCGTGCCGGCGGTGCTCGGCCCCATGCACAACATGGCTCGCGGGCCTCTCTGCCTTCGGAGACCCGTCTAAAGTGGGGCTTGACCAGTGGAACGACCGGCTTATTACATCCCCTATGTATAAAGGCGATACTTCATTGTCAAATTCTCCCCCCGTTTTTTTGGAGTGATCGCAACCGTGCTATAACGGTCGCCCCCCCATCTTCGACGGATTTCGGTCCGTCCCCCGGAGGACAACTGGACCCGCGGTTCCCGCCGTGAACCTGACGACGTCCTTCGGCGGAATCGAGCGGGCGCTCCGTCCTTCCCACCGATTGCCGTTCCTCCTTTTTGACTCTGGACCGCACGGCACTGTGGGTTTTTCGAACAACAGAGGGCGATTCTCGATTAGAGGGGCCTCTGTTGCGGCACAGTCCGGCCGACGCACCGCAGAAGATCCTCAATTTTCTGTTCTGTAGCGCCTCTTGTTCTATAGCATAAAATTTACAAGTCTTCGGCCCCTATGGCCTCTGCCCTTCCTGTCCGGACCCGTGATGCCCTGCGCCGCGCCTTGCGGGACGACTGCCTGCGTCAAGGGATTTCCCTTGCCCCCTTCACGACGTTCAACATTGGCGGCGCCGCCGACTGGTACGTCTCCGTGCACTCGGCCGCCGAGCTGGCGGCGGCCGTTCGGGTCGCCCGGACGCACGACGTTCCGTGGTTTCTCCTGGGTACGGGGGCCAACGTCATTGTCGGCGACCGCGGGGTGCGGGGGCTCGTCATCCACAACCGGGCCCGCCACACCAGCCTCGACCCTGAGACGGGACGCCTCTGGGCGGAAAGCGGCGCCATCATGTACCCCGACCTCATCGAGGAAGCCGTCTCCGCCGGGTTGTCGGGACTCGAACACTACGTGGGCATTCCCTCGACGGTCGGCGGGGCCCTCTGGCAAAACCTCCACTTCCTCTCCCCGCCCCCCGAGCGGGAGCGCACCATGTTCCTGGAAGAGGTGG
>CAZSBW010000175.1:0-6109 GCA_964604815.1 uncultured Salinivenus sp.
CCACGATGCCGGGCATGTGGGCCACGTTGGCCGCCTGCTGGGGCGCGTTGTCCGAAAGGATGTCCTCCAACATCTCCTCGGTGGCGTAGAGGCGGGCCGGCACACGCATGCCGTTGGTCTTCGGAATCTCCCAGCGATAGTCGTCAAGTTTCTCGATGTCGTAGTCGGGCATGGCGGACGTGGGGTGCGTTCATGGCAGCGGAGGACAACAAGTACCGCTTCGCGGGGCCGCTGTTTTCTGAGATGGCCGCTCAGAACAGGAGGGGCGCTACTCGTCCAAAAGACGGTCGAGGGCGGCGTCGATCTGTTCGAGGGCGTACCGATAGTCGGCCAGTGGGCTGCCGTACGGGTCGGGGACTGCCCAGGTTGCCAGGCGCTCCGCGTCCACGTCGTGCTCCGTTCGCAGCCGACGGGCCACCGTCGCGTCCATTGCGACAATCTGGTCGAAGTCGTTCAGGTTGAGGTCGGCTACGTCCCGGGGCGCGTGGTCGTGGAGGTCGAGGCCGCGGGCGCTCTGTAGGGCGCGCACGGCGTACGGAGCGGCGCCGTCCCCACGCTGCGCAGCCACGCCGGCACTCGCGGCCGGGATGCCTCGGTCCTGCGCCAGTGCCGCAGCGATGGGGCTTCGGCACGTGTTGCCGGTGCAGACGAAAAGAAGGCGGACGGACATGACGGAGCAAGCAGTCGAGAAAAGGACGAAAATGAGACAGGAAAAGTCGGGGAGTCCCCCACGTCATGGTGAGATGGCTCCCCTCACTCTGAGAGACCCCCAAGACCGTGTCACCGTACAAATTGTAGAAAAAAGGAGGCCTTCGTTCGGGGTCCACACGAGACCGGCGGGCCTTCTTGTTTCGATGCGCTGGACGTGCCAAAAATAGACCTCAGTGAATGGCTTTGATCCTCGTTTTTTCTCGTGAGACGGCCAGCGCCGCATGGCCCTCGTTGCTTATGTCGGCGCACTTGATCGCATTCTGAGAACAAGATTCCCAGACCCATGACTCGTCCCGGCAGCAGAGGCTCTCGCATACAGAAGTACTACATTTTGCACGTCGAACTTGGCCTGGTTCTGGCCCTGGTCCTCCTCATCACAGCGGCTCGGGTTCACCTCGCGCCCGGTGACACGGAGTTCAGGGTCCACCTGCAGACCCAAGAGGTCGTTGAGATGGAGAAAATCAAGCAAACTGAGCAGCAGATGGAGGTCCCGCCGCCCCCGAAGGCCCAGGTTCCAGTGGAAGTGCCGGATAACACCGTGGTCGAGCAGGAGGACGTGAACTTCGATGCGTCGCTCGACCTGTCGTCCACCCTGGACACCACGATGGGACCGCCGGGTCCGGACGAGCCGAGCACGACGACCGCCGAAGAGGATCCGGGAGACGAGATCTTCGTGGCGGTCGAGCAAGAGCCGGAATTGATTGGCGGCATGCAGGCGCTGCAGAAGGAGATCGACTATCCGGACTTTGCGGAGAAGGCCGGCATTGAGGGGCGTGTGTTCGTTGAGTTTATCGTGGACAAAGAGGGAAACGTGCAGAACCCCAAAATCGCCCGCGGCGTCCACAAACTGTTAAACAAGGAGGCTCTTCGAGTCGTCAAAAAGATGAAGTTTCGGCCGGGCAAGCAGCGAAGAAGGGCTGTCAAAGTGCGGTTTACCCTGCCTGTGACGTTTGAGCTGAGAGAGGAAAAGCCGCCCTCGAACGAGTGAGAGGGCCGCTCCGCACGTCACCTCCAGTCGTTCGAGAACGCCTCGGGGTGGGTCTGCTCGGAGGGGGACGGGGCCCGGCCTCGGTCATCCCGGCGACGGCCCGTCGGTTATTTGTTGACTTCCAGCTCGCCCGAAGTGTCCATGAGGGCGTCCGGCACCGTCTCCGGAACCGTCCAGAGGTACACGGTCTCCCATCCCGTGTTGCCCTTTCCGGCTTCCACTTCGCGTTCGGGGGGCCAGTCTCCCATACGGAAGTCGTGGGAAACGATCTGATCGCCGGGATCGAGTTCGCGCAACAGCTTCGGCCGTAGCTTAATGTTGATTTCGGGCCAAAGATAAAGCGCAACGACGGTTGCCTCGCTGAGGTCGGCCTTGAAAAGATCGCCCCGCCGAAACTCAACCTTGTCGGCCACGCCGGCGTCACGAGCGTTGGCGCGTGCCCGCTCGATCAGGGCAGAGTCGATTTCGATTCCAACGCCCCGGGCGCCGTATTTCTTCGCCGCCGTGATGGGAATGCGTCCGTCTCCGCTTCCGAGATCGTACACGACGTCGTCGCTTGAGATGTCGGCCACTTCGAGCATTTTGTTCACAACGGACTGAGCGGTTGGGACGTACGGCGCGTCTTTCTCGCTCGTGTCGCTTGGCGTTTGGGTGTCAGGGGTTTGGATGTCAGGCGTTTGGGGAACAGGCGTTTCGGGAACCTGGGCGGTGCCGGGTAGCGGTGCTGCTCCCATCAGCATCAGGAGCGGAAGAGCGGCGGCAAAGCATCGGGACAAAACGCGAGTCACGTCGGTGGGGCGTTGAATTTATTCGCAGAGTGCGCCGAATTGGGCATTCGAATCCATCCCCAAAGCCCCGGTAGAGGTTCCGTCCGCTGAAGGAAGCGCCCCAAAATCGCTCTCGTTTCACGTGCTGCTGTCGGGGGACACAGGACGAATGATGTCGTCTCCAGTTCGAAATGTCTGCTTGCGAAAGCCTGGTGGGTTGTCAGACCTCATTCTCCGGGATATTGCTTCCAACGTTATCGCAGGGACGTCCGGGGGGCGTCCCTACGTCGTCGTTGGAGGTTGATCCTCCCGGTATCGGCCTTTCGAATAGGTTTTGAGATCATCCAGACGCGTACCTAGAATTACGGTTGACGCCGCACTATATGACTGGACATCTCTTCTCATAAAACTTTAACGTTCAACATTTTACGCGTAGCGCTTGGGGGAAATCCGCTCACCCGGGAGGATCGCCTTCTCCAGCGTTCAGACGGGATCGGATGGATTCCGTATGATGGGGCGCCGGGACCGAATGGGACCGGAGCGCTCCACTACGAGTCCTCGGTCTCCGCCTCAACGCAGCTCCGAAACTCCTGAAGCCCATCCTCGGTCTCGGCCACGCTACCCTCGTCCTCGGGTCCGACACGCTCGTCCCTGCGCGGGTCGGCGAGAAACATCTCCCCGCGCCGAACGGCGAGCAAGGTGCAGTTCGTTTGCGCGTCCGCGGGATCACCGGTCCTCCGTTCAGTTTCCCTTCCGAAAGCACGCGGGGCGAGCCGTCGTCCACTCCGTCATCCACTCATGCCGCTGCTCCTGTCGCTGCCGGTAGGCGGGCGTCTCCTGCCCGATGGGCGAGCCCGGCGGCGTCTCCAGGTCGGCGGGCGGCGTGGCCGCGTCGTGGTCGCGAGTCAGGAAGCGCTCGATCGCGGCGCGGCGGGCACGGCGGTGGGCCTGCGTCTCGGGGTCGGAGCCCGGATGGTCGGCCAACCAGGCCGACAGGCCACGGAGGTGCTGCGCGAGGCGGTCCTGCACGGCGGGTGCGGTGTCGGCATGATCCGTTCGGCTCAGCAGCACGTCCGTCCACACCTGCTGCACGGTGCGCTGGAGCTCGGCGCGGTGAGCGTCGGACGGCGCGTCGCGCTTCCAGACGCGGTCGGTGATGCGGGTGAGCACCGTTCGGAGGCTTGGCAGGTCGGCGTTCGTGTCGTGTTGCCGGACGAGACGCAGGGCGCGCTCCGGCTGCACGAGCGCCTCCAGAACCATCGCGGCCGCCACCTCGACCGGGGCGTGGGCGTCGAACGTGAGGCCGGTGCGCCCCTCAAAAAGCTCCCGGTTGGGCGGGTGGCCCGGCGGCCGGGGGGGAATCCGCTCGCGGGCCGCCGCCGGCAGGGCCAGTCGGGCCGGCTGAATCGTTTCCAGGAGGGCGTCGAGGGCGGCCCGCTGCTGCTCGGCCGAGACCCGGTCGGACAGCTGTGGGTTGTCTTCGCCCCGCACGGCGTACTCGTAGGCCACGCCCCCCACGAGCTTCGCCGTGGCCGCCACCTGATAGCGGTGCCGCAGGTACAGCGGCACGAGCACCTCCTCCATCAGCGCCAGCGGCTCGCCGGTTTTGACCACGGCCTCCCCGAAGCGGTCGAGCGCCACCTGGCGCACGTTCATCTCCCGGTCGAGGGCGTCCACCACGTCCGCGCCGTTGTCCCACAGGTTGCCCTTCGGGTGGGCGGCCCCGGCGGGGCGGGCGTCGCGGTCGGTGACGTAGAGCAGGTCTTGTTCTTCTGCTTCCTGGAGAATGCCGTCGAGCAGCTCCGATTCGGTCTGGCCGGCGTCCGGCTGTGCGTAGGCGTAGCGGACGGCGATCTCGTCCCAGTCCTCGACGCCGGTGTCGTAGGCGTCGTCCAGCGAAATCGAGTCGCCCTGCACGCGGGCGAGGGGCGCGGGATAGTCCATCACCGAGGCTCGATCGTTGACCGACGCGGCGAAATTGTGCCCGAGGCCGATCGTGTGCCCCACCTCGTGGGCAGATAGCTGCCGAATGCGGGCCAGAGCCATCTCCAGCATCGGATCGTTCCGGGGCGGAAATCCGTCGGCCTGCTCTCCCTGGTAGGGGGCCAGCATCCCTTCGGCCAGCCGGTAGTCCTGGCGTACGCGCCGAGAGCCGAGCGTGACGTGCCCCTTGATGATCTCGCCGGTGCGGGGGTCGGTGACGGAGGCGCCGTAGCTCCAGCCCCGCGTGCGGCGGTGGACCCACTGGATCACGTTGTAGCGCACGTCCATCGGGTCGGCGCTGTCGGGCAAGACCTCCACGCGGTACGCCTCCTCGAAGCCCGCGGCCCGGAACGCCTCGCTCCACCACCGCGCCCCGTCGAGCAGGGCGCTGCGCACCGGCTCGGGCGTGCCGGGATCGAGGTGGTAGACGATGGGGTCCTCCGCCGGACACAGGCCGTCGTCGCCGGGCGCTTCGGCGCACTGGAGGCGGTGCCGGTTCACGAGGCGGCGGTCCATCGACTCGCCGACGGGCGTGGCGTAATCCTGATACGCGCTGTAGAGGAGGCCGGAGCGGGGATCAAACTGTCGCGGCTCATACCCGGTCGTATCGGGTAGTTCCACCAGTGAGTGGCGCACGCGGAGCGTCACCGAGGAGGGGTCGGCGGCCGTCTCCTGCACGTACTCGCCCGGCTCCTCGTCGGTCGTGAACGTGAGGCGGGCCTCCAGCTCCGTGTTTTCCGGAAAGGATTTCGTCTTGTCGAGGTAGGGCGCGCTTCGGCTTTCGTCGAGCGCGTACGTACCCTGATCGGTTTCTTTCAGACGACGGACCACACCGTGGGCATCGCGCACCACGAAGTCGGTCGCGTCCACGAGCACGGCCTCGTCCTCTTCGCTCTCGGCCGCCACCTCAAAGCCCCAGATGACACCCGACGCGAACGCCTCCTGCACCGCCCGTTTCTCGGCCGGGTTGTCGGTGGTGGCGCGGTAGTCGAGGTTCGGCTCGACCAGAAGCACCTTCGGCCCCGTCCGTTCGAAGCGGACCACGCGCCGGCTGCCGAGCTGGCCCCGGTCGAGGCCCACCGGATTGGAGCCCAGGCCCACTGGGAGCGAGGTCACGTACAGAAGCGACGTATCGAACCGCGTGATCTCCATCCAGATCTTGCCTGCCTTCGCGTCCCAGTACAGCGGCACAAACCCGTCCATTTTCTCCAGTCCCTCCGTCTTTTCGGCGATGGTGGGGAAAGGCTCGTCCGCGTCCTCGTCGTCCTGGGCGCGGGCGGGGGCCGCCCACAGGAGCAGGCCGAGGAGGCCGACGAGCATCGAGGACCGGCGAAAACGGGGGGACAGCATGTAGAGACTGAGTGACGAATGAATGACGTCGAGACCGCACCGAAATCGTGCCCCTCAAGGAACCCAACAGGCCGCCCGAACACAAGCCAGGCCGGGGGCGCTCCTCCGGCAGAACCGGTTGCCTCTCGTTGCATTTGAACGTCGTGAGGCACAGGCTACTTCTCCCAGATGCCCTCCAGGGTGTACAGGCCGCCGTCCATGTCGTCCTCGGTCAGGGAGAGGTCGGCCGCCGCCGGGTTTTCGTCGATTTTCCCTTCGTTGAGACGGATTGATGAATCCCCGATCGAGCGGGCTTCTCGGTCCGGGGGCG
>CAZSBW010000176.1:0-3311 GCA_964604815.1 uncultured Salinivenus sp.
ATGGACTACGCGACGACTACGGGCGGCAATACATTTGGGGCTCTCATTGACGAAGGTAATGGTCAAGGCCGTCTTGATTATGCAGAGAGCGTTCCTTTTCAGAACGATGGAGTTCTCCCCGTTGAGCTCGCGTCCTTTGAGGTGCAGAGGAACGGCTCGGGCGCGATGTTGAGCTGGGCGACCGCCTCGGAGACCAACAACAGCGGCTTCGCCGTGCAGCATGCCGTGGGCGACCAGTCGTTCGAGAAGGTCGGCTGGCTTGAGGGCGCCGGCACCACCACCGAGGCGCAGACCTACCGCTTCTCGATGGACGACCTCTCGGCGGGCACGCACCGCTTCCGCCTGAAGCAGACGGACCTCGACGGCAGCGAGCACGTCACCGAGTCGAGAACGCTCACCGTGTCGCCGGAGGGAGCGGTGGCCGTGGAGGCAACGCCCAACCCCGTCCGGCGGGCGAGCCGGGTGAGCGTCACGGCCAAGGAGAGCGGGCCGGTCACGGTGTCCCTCTACGACGTCCTCGGGCGCCGCGTCGAGACGCTGCACCAGGGGCGCGTGACGGCCAACCAGCCGGAGCAGTTCACCGTTAATGCCTCGTCGCTGGCGGCCGGCACCTACTTCCTGCGCGTGCAGGGCGAGTCCTTCACCGAGACGACGCGCATCACGGTGGCGCAGTAGGGACGTGCCCTGCGGCCATCACGGAAACGCCTTCGCGGCGGTTCGGCGGCCTCGCCCGCCGGACCGCCGCGTCTGGTTGGCCGTGGGGGAAGGACATAGGGAATCGGTCCCGCCGGTCTGAAACGTACTCTTGATGACGTAACCGCTTACATTATTGAACTCAAAGGACGCGTACGTTCGGGGAGCACTCGCCGTCTTCTTCACAGCGTTCTTAGAGAAGCCGAAGGAGACGGGAATAAATGCCTGTACCTCCCTCCTTTTGACATTTTTGTGAGGATCTCTTACGATGTAACCGGTTACACAAAGAAGAAAAGAACGGGATCTCTCCTGATCCGCGCGCTCGTCGTCTTTTTGTTTCGTAGGGCCTCCGCTCCGACATGAATCGTTTCGTTCCGTGCCTCGTCGCCCTTGCCATCTTGTGTCTTCCGTCGTCGGTCCACGGCCAGGTAGTCGAGACCGATCCAGACCCCCCCCGGACCGACGAGGCCGTTACCGTCTACTTCAACGCGGATGAAGGGAACGAGGGATTGAAGGATCACAACGGCGACGTGTACGCCCACACCGGCATCTCAACCAATCAGAATGCCGATCGGGCCTGGAAATGCGTCAAGAACCACTGGCCCACGTCCGACGATTTCGACGGCAACCGGAGCGACACGAAGCTGACGGAGGTCTCCACGAACCGATACAAGCTGGAGATCTCCGACATTCGGTCCTACTACCAGAACACCAGCACCAGTTGCTCGCTCGGCTCGGACGAGGAGATTGAGACGATGAACTTCGTCTTTCGCAACGCCGACGGGTCGAAGGAAGGAAAGACCGACGCCGGCGGCGACATCTTCGTCGACGTGTTTGAGGCAGGGGGCGGACCCACCGTCGAGGCGGTGATCGACGAGCCCAAGATTGGCTCGCTCACGCCGTTCATCACGTCCACCGACACGACCGTCACGATTCAAGCCTCCGCGGAAACGGCCTCCGCGAGCCTCGTTCAGCTGAAAATTGCCGTAAATGGCACTGTGGAAAATCAGACGTTCAGGGGATCTTCCCTCTCGTACGACCTCACCATGAATCTCCCGACCCACGACACCGTCGAAGTCCGGGCCGAGGCGGATGCTGACGGAGAAACGCTCCGGGACACCGCCGAGGCTGTGTTCACCCGCACGCCGGACCTCGTGGAGCAAGCGCGTCCCGCTGGGGTGGAGGATGGGGTGAACGAGCAGAGCGACTCGAAGGTCACCCTCTCCCTCAATGCCCCGAACAAGGAGTACGTGTATCTGCTCGGCGACTTTAACGGCTGGTCCGTCGACAACGACTACTTTCTGAAGAAAGACGGGGACCACTGGTGGATTACACTTGACGGCCTCCAGAGCGGCACGGAGTACGCCTTTCAGTACTTTGTCGACGGAGAAATCCGCGTGGCCGACCCCTTTTCGAAGAGGGTGCTGACCCCTTCCGATCCGTCCATTAGCAGTCAGACCTATCCCAATCTCAAGGCCTATCCCGATTCTCTGACGGAGAACATCGTGTCGGTGATGGAGCTGGGCCAGTCGGACTTCAACTTTTCCAGCTTCGATCCGCCTCCGCAGGACGAGATGGTGGTCTACGAACTCCTGCTGCGCGACTTCTTAGAGCAGAGCGATTACCAGACCCTCACCGACACGCTTGACTACCTCGACCGTCTGGGCGTGAACGCGATCGAGCTGATGCCCGTCGCCGAATTTGGAGGCAACAACAGTTGGGGCTACAATCCGAGCTTTCACTTTGCGCTCGACAAAGCGTATGGTCCACCCCAGCAGTTCAAGCAATTCGTGGAGGCGGCCCACAACAGGGGCATCGCCGTCATCCTCGACGTGGTGTACAATCACATCACCAATCAATCTCCCCTCTTCAAGCTCTACGGCTCGACTGCGGAGAGTCCGTTCGTAGAAGACGGATCCGGGGTTTGCGGGGGCTTCTTCGAGAAGTTGAAACATGGAAGCTCCTTCATCGAGAACTACATTGATCGGGCCAATGAATTTTGGATCGAGGAATACAACGTCGACGGCTTTCGCTACGACCTGGCGAAGTGCATAGGGGGTGAAAGCGGCGTGAAGCGGATGGCCGACCACGTGTGGGACAACGTCGACCAGGACACCTACATGATCCTGGAATACTTTGCGAGTACGTCCGAGGAGCAGCGGCTTGCCAACTATCGGGACGATGAGGCCGGCATCGAAGGCATGATTCCGTGGCACAAGCTGAGTCCGCAGTACGGCGAGGCGGGCATGGGGTACGTGGATAATGGCGGGACCTCGTCGAACATCGAGGGCAGCTACTTCGGCTTCGCGGGCTTCAACGACCCGAGCATTATGTCCTACATGGAGAGTCACGACGAGCAGTGGCTCATGCACAAGTTTGCGTCGTTCGGCAACGCCACCGCCGACGGGAGCTACGACGTGAAGGAGCTCGAAACGGCCCTCGACCGGCAGAAGCTCGTCGGCGCCTTCTTCTTCACAGTGCCCGGTCCCCGCATGACGTGGCAATTTGCGGAACTTGGGTACGGGTATCAGGAGGACGAATGCCTCCAGGACGACGGCGGCGCCGACAACTGTGCCGAGAGTGCGCCGGGCCGCACCGGGGAGAAACCGGTGCGCTGG
>CAZSBW010000176.1:3339-6048 GCA_964604815.1 uncultured Salinivenus sp.
CAGCAGAGCCCCAACCGCGTCCGGCTCTACAAGACGTGGCAGGCCCTGCTCCGACTCCGAAACCAGTACGAGGTGTTCAGCGCGGAACGCGGGTTCAACAATTCCGACGAGAGCATCTCGATGAAAGCCAGCGATACGGACTACGTTCGCTGGATCAAGCTTGAAGACGAGAACATGGACGCCGTCATCGTCGGGAACTTCGACGTGATCGAGCGCACGGCCCAGGTCGACTTTCCCAGCACGGGCACCTGGCACAATTTCTTCGAGAACAACTCCCGTCAGGTAAACTCGACGCAGAGCATTCCGCTCCGTCCCGGCGAGTTTCACGTGTTCACCTCGAACCCGGTGGCGCCCCCCGAGCCGGGCCTGCTGAGCTTCCCGGCCGAGCGCAGCACCCAATCCGTGAGCTCCAGTGGAACGAAAGACTTTGGGGGCACCGGGGTAGACGTGAACTTCGCCTCGGGCACGTCGGGGTCCGGGGACGTGACCGTCGAGAAATTCGAGCGGGGTCCTTTTCGCCCGGAGGGCATCAGTGAAAACAACGTTAGCACCTACCGCTACACGATTGAGGCGGGCGGCGACCTGAGCGTCGGGTCGGGCACGGAGGTGCGCCTGGACGTCAGCACGCTCGACGGCATCGACAACCCCGATAACGTGGACGTCTACAGACGCTCGACGCCGAACGAGGGGGCGTTTTCCAAGCTGTCGACGTCGTACGACGCCGGGAATGATGAACTGGTCGCCACGACCGGGTCGCTCAGTGAGTTTGTGCTGGCGTCCGACACCGAGCCCCTTCCGGTTGACCTGGCCGGGTTCGACGCCGTGCTCACGGAGACGCAAACGGTGCGCCTCTCGTGGCAGACGGCCAGCGAGACGAACAACGCCGGGTTTCAGGTGCAGCGCCGCCTCGCCGACGGGGAACAGGCCCGCCGTGACGAGGCCTCAGGCTGGTCGGACGTCGACTTCGTGGAGGGGGCCGGGACCACTGCCGAGCCGCAGTCCTACCGCCTCGACGACACGATTCCCTTCGAGGCCGACTCGGTCCAGTACCGCCTGAAGCAGGTGGACGCGGACGGCAGCGCCCAGTTTAGCGCCCCGGTCACCGTTGCGGTGGGGGCTCCCGATCAACTCTCTCTCGAGGCGCCGTTCCCCAATCCGGTGCGCGGGCGGGCCACGGTTCAGTATGCAGTGCCCTCCCGGCAGGACGTGACGGTCGCGCTCTTCGACGTGCTGGGGCGTCGGGTGCGAACGCTTGCCCAGACGAAGCGGGAGGGGCGGCACGAGCAGCCGTTGGACGTCTCCGATCTGTCCAGCGGCGTTTACATCCTGCGCCTTCAGGGCGAGGGGGGCGTAGACACGCAGCGGCTCACCGTCGTAAAGTAGGCGTCCGGCGCGGGGCTGCCGCAGAGACGAGCCCCGCCGTAGACGAGGGACGGACGCCGCTACTCCAGATTCGACGCCACGGTTTGGAGGAGGCGGTCCACCCGGCGAGCGTTCACTCCGAGGTCGCTGTGCCCCACGCGACTCGCGCTGCGCACGTGGAGGCGGCTTCCCTGTTCGGTCGTGTCGACGGCCACGGCCACGTCGTCCTTGAACACCAGTGCGACCCGATACACGGCAGACGCCCGCCTCGCGTCCGGCCGGTGCTGCAGGGCGACGGGCCCGAGCGCGTCGAGCGCCCGGACGGTTGCCTCATAGAGCGTGTCGGCGGGGGCGTCGTGGGCCTGCGACACGCGCTCGCAGTTGGGCGAGTCCGGACAGTCGGGCAGCGGGTTCGACGAGTGGGCCGCGGGGAGCGACGGAGACGAGCAGCCGACCCCCATCCCCCCGAGAGCGACGATCACTCCGACGATAAGCGCTGAGCGACGAGGAAGACCGGGCACGTGTCTGTGGAAAGCGGGGGCAGGAAGGGGCGAGACCTACGGGGACTGGCGGGACGACGACGGGGACGCACTCGCCTTCTGCTTCAAGCCCTTCTTTTGGTTGTACTTCGAAGGGCACTTCACCAGAATGTCGTCGGCCGCGAAGGCATCGTCGTTCATCGTGCCCTCCACCACCACCTGCTCGGCCTGCTCGAAGTTGGCGGGCTTCGGGTTGGGATAGCGGACCTTCCGGACCGTGCCGCTTTCGTCCTTCATGTAGAAGCTGAAGACGTTTTCGGATCGGTCGTAGCGGGTTGGACGATCTTCCACCCAGGTGCCTACCACGTGGGCCTGGCTGCCTGTCTGGGCGGCCTGTTCGAAGTTCATGTAGCCGCTCACCTGGCTTCCAAAGTTGAAGAACAGGAGCCCGGCAAACCCGGCCATAGCGATCAGGCCAATAATCGACTTCCACTTCATGGGGCACAGAAGAGGATGAAGGAGAACGGATGGGAGAGGCGCGTCGAGCGCCCGCGGCTAAGCGTCGCTGCGTTGGTCGTCATTCTGTGAACTGGACGCGTCGAGGCGGCGTTCCAGGTCGTCAATTTTGCGATCAGTGCGCACGAGCACCGTGATCAGCCCGAACCAGATGAGCAGCACCACGGCCAGGACGACGTAGATTTTGCCGTCGGCCCCCATCACCCGATCGAGCGTCCCGGGTTGCTGGGCGGCGGGCTGTTCGGTCCAGGTGCTGTCGTAGGCCGACGCCGTGGTGTCGGGGCGCTCCTGCACGGGTCGGGGCGCAGGGGCGTCGGCGTCGGGAACGGAATGAATCGTCATGGACTTGTGC
>CAZSBW010000177.1:0-6040 GCA_964604815.1 uncultured Salinivenus sp.
AACTCACGAAGAGAGCACCAGCGTCCTGCGGTTAATCTCATAACTCCACAGAGATCTCCCATCAAGTTTGGAGATCTAGATCTCCAGGAGCGACGAAGGATGTGTGTTCATGACTGGAAAGTCGAATTTGGGCAGCGCTTTCGAGGAAATACCGTTGGTGCGATTGCCCTGGCGGCGGTGTTCATTCTTCGACTGCACTACGCGCTAGTCTCGTCCGTGTTGGGTAACACCGTGGAGAACCGATACGAAAATGCGACGGAGGGCGAACGGTTGGCTCTCCTTGACGTTTGACGTGCTCGATCATTTTTGGCCACACCCGCTTTCCGACCCATGTCGCATCCACCTGGCCTCTACGTCGCTCCTCCTACGACGGGGGCTGACGGTGACTGGGCTTCGCGCGTGACGGCGACGGGCCGGCTGGCGAGTCGGGCATCGACGGATCGGCTCGGGTGCTGGGTCGATGGCCTACTGACGGGAGATCGGGCCGGGGAGGAGTCGGACGCTGAGGTGGCTCTGTCGGCGTACCGGGAGCGGGGGGTAGAGGGACTCACGGCGCTGGAGGGATTTTACAACGTCTGCCTGGTCGACGAAGGGGCCGAAACGACGTACCTCCTCTCCGATCCCCTGTGCAGCCGCCCCCTCTACCTGTACCGGGGCGACGAGGTAGCGGCAGCATCCACCCCGCTGGCCTTCGCCGAGTGGAACCTTCCGATGCAGCTCAGTCGCACCGGACTCTACGGAATCTTTCGGTTCGTGCACTCCAGCGGACGCGAGACGCTCATCGAGGAGGTCGAGCGCCTGCAGCCGGGCCTGCTGTATCGTATCGAGTCGGACGGCACGCTGGTCTCGACGCGGGTCCACTCGCTGGATTACGACGTGGATTCCAGCATGACCCTGGACGAGGCCACCGAGTGGCTCAAGTCGTCGTTCGGGTCGGTCATCGACGGCATTCTCTCCCACCCCCAGCTTCGCGACCGGCCCATCCATCTTCCCCTGACCGCCGGGCTGGATTCCCGCCACATTCTCGGCGAGCTCATCGATCAGGGCCATCCGCCCGAGCAGTTGCGGCACGTGTACATGGAAGAGAGCGACTACGAGCCCGTTCGCCAGATTGCTGAGGGCTTCGACCTTCCCCTCAACGACGTGGCGATGCGGGACCTCGACGTACCGGCGATCACGCACCGCTGGATGGAGCGCAGTGGCGGCCTCGTCAACGTCCATCAGTCGTACCTCCTCCACCTCGCCCAGCACGACGCGCCGGAGGCCGTCGTCGGCTTGAATGGCTACCTGATGGACTGGTTTTTGGGCATTGCTCCCCGGAATCATCCGGATCCCGGAGAGGAGGTAGAGCTGCTCTGGAACCGGACGTACACCCGCCCCAACATGCTCCGGGCCCTCTTTGCAGACGAGGCTGACCTGCAGTCTCCCTTGCGATCTCGGCTTGAGTCCATCGTCCAATCGGTCGACGGCCCGGCGTGGTACCGCCTCATGATGGGCGACTTTCATCAGCGCGGCCTGCACTACACCGGCGTCATCGACCCAATGCTGGCCGACGACGCGCTCTACGTGTCGCCCGGGGCCCATCGATGGTCGCTGGAGTTCGTTCGGACAGCGCCGAAGGACGTGGCGGGGGAGCGCCGGGCCCGCCTGGAGGTCATGCGGCGCCACTTTCCGGAACTGGCGGCCTATCCCGGCCCGCGGGGCGTGCCCTACGCCGACCAGACCAAGATCGAAAAGCTCAAAAGCAGTCGATGGGAAAAGGTGCTTCCCATCCTGAAGGCGATTGCGACGGGATTCTCTACCGATCCGGCGCCGGAGTCGGAGCACAAGTGGGTCCGGCGAATCGACGCCTTCCACGACATGCATCGCCGGGTGGTGTTCGACTCGGCGCTGGCCCGGGACGGACACCTGCAATCATGGGGCGTGAAGGGGGCGTGGTACCTGCTACGGGCCGGCAGCTTTCAGGGGTGGACGCTGATGAGCCTCCTCACTGCCGAGACGGCCTACCGCCTCCTCGTGAAGCAGCAGTCCCTCGACGAAGTTACCGAATGGCTCTGGGCTGAATCGGAAGAGACGGCCGCCCCGATCCAACAGGCATAATCTCTCCTTCCTCGCCGGCGTTCTACCGATCCCATGGCTGACTCGGACTCGTCTGACCAACCGGCCTCGGACGACGCCTCTTTTTCCTGGCAGGTCATCCGGTCGCTTCTATATTCGGGGCTCGGCACGACCGTCAGCAAGGTGCTCAACGTGGTGGCCCTGCTGGTGGTACTCAAGCTGATTTCGGCGTCGGCTTTCGGGGTGGCCAGTATCGTGCTGGCCATCTTCTCGATCCTGCGGGCCATTACCGAACTGGGCCTCGGCGTCGCCATCGTTCAGGCGAAGGACATTACACGGGAGGAAATCGACTCGCTCTTCTGGCTCTCCCTGGTGGTTTCGGGGAGCATTTTTCTTCTTCTCGCCGCGGCGGCCCCGCTCGTGGCATGGTTCTACGAAGAACCGCAGCTCACGGGCCTCCTCCAAGTGTACGGGCTCTCCGTCGTGGTTTTCTCGCTCTACTTCGTTCCGAAAAATCTCCTTACGAAGGAGATGGCGTTCGGGCGCATCGTCTTTGCCGAAAACACGGCCCTCCTGAGTTCGTCGCTCGTCATGGTGGCCCTGGCGTACTTCGACTTTGGGGCATGGGCCATTATCATCGGGGAGCTGGGGAACCGCGTGGGGCAGCTCTTCCTGTTCCACTACTTCTGGCCCTACTGGCCGGGATGGGCGTTCAACTGGCCGGCCATCAAGCCGCGCGTGTCCTTTGGGCTCTACGCGACCGGCTCGCGCCTCATCTCCAATTTCAACAACAACGTCGACTACCTGATCGTCGGCAAGGCGTTTGGCCCCGAGGCCGTGGGGATCTACGCCATCGCGTACCGCATCATTTCGGATCCGGTGCGCACGCTGGCCTCCACGATCAACGACGTTGCGTACCCGGCGTTTTCCAAACTGCAGGACCAGCTGGAACGGCTCCGCACCTACTTCTACACGATTGCGCGGGCCAGCCTCTCGCTCATTGGACTCGTGCTCGTCATCGTCGCCGTGTATATTGGCGACCTGCTCGTGATCGGCGGGTACGAGAAGTACCTTGACGCCGTCCCGCTCGTTCACGTGTTCGCCTTTATCGGCGTCGTTCGGTGCGTCACGCCCATCGTGCCCCAGCTCCTGAACGCGATGGGACAGGCCCGACTCAATTTTTACTACCAGGTCGCCAGTGCCGTCCTGCTCCCCGCGGCGTTTATGATTGGGGCACAGTTTTCGCTGATGGGGGTTGCTTGGTCGTGGGTGGTGGCGTATCCGTTGCTGGCCCTCCTCCTCTTCTACTTCGGCGCGCGCCTGCTGGACACGTCGCTCCTGTACACGCTGCGGCGCATTGCTCCCGGAGGGCTCCTGCTCATCCCGGTCCTGGGCGTGGGACTGGGGGTGAAGCTCGCCACCGATACGTATCTTGCCGGGGTCCCCATTGTGGCCCTCGCCATTGGGGTCGTGGTGACGCTCAGTGCCGGGCTTGGACTGGCCTACCTCAGCGAGCAAGAGACGATTGCCGTTCTGCGAGGCCGCTATTCGGCGGCGGACGCCTGAGTCTCCTTGCAACTCTCCTTGAGTGCACCTTCTTTCGAAGCTGTCGCGTGCGCACGTCCTACCAGCAAATCGTGTCGATGACCTCCTCGTTCGAAAAGGGGCTTTTCGTTCTATCCGTTGCGGTGCTTGCCTACCTGGTAGGCTTTGCCACGCGGTGGCACGACTGGTTTCCCACGTCTTTTATCGAGCAGGCCTCGAGCCAGGCCACGCGTCTCATCGGGGAAATGGGCGCCATCGACACGCAGGCGCGGGTGTACGACCGCAAGGGAGCACGCTCACCGGCTCCGACAAAGATCCAGCCTGGGTTGACTCTCGTCACGAGCCACTGGGAACCGGAGGGGGCCACTCCCCTCCTTGACAGCCCTCTGGAGCCGCGAGTCAAGCTCATTGACCGTGAGGGACGGACGATCCACGAGTGGCATCCCGACGTGGAAGAGCTGTTCGAGCGCTTCGATACGAAAAAGAAAATCCCAGCGAGGGCTGGCTTTGAGGGATCCTATCTGTTTCCGAACGGCGATCTCCTCCTCGTAGTCGAGTACGTCGGGGCCGTACGCATCGACGCCTGCGGGGAGGTCCTCTGGCGGGTAAAGCAAGGGCAACATCACTACTTCTCGCGGGCGGAGGACGGATCGTTCTGGATGGCGGGGACGAGCCTGGAGCGTCGCACGACGACCGAGCGGTATCCCGACGGCTTTCCTGGAATCGAGAAGCCGGTTTGGGTGGACCAGATCGTAAATGTCACGGCCGACGGAGAGGTACGACGGAAAATCAACGTGCTCGACGTGCTTTACGCGAACGACCTGGCGCGGTACATTGTCAAGGGCGTCGACTCGCATGCAAACGCCCCTCCCCCAGACGTTGTGCATCTCAACGATGTCGAGCCACTCCCTTCTGCGATCGCAGACGAGTACCCCCTGTTCGAGGCCGGCGACCTGCTGGTGTCACTCCGGCGGCCCAGTCTCGTCTTCGTGTTCGATCCGGAGTCCGGAAGCGTAAAATGGCACGCGTCCCAGCCCTTTCTCCATCAACACGACCCCGATTTTACGGGAAACGGGTGGATTGGGGTCTTCGACAACAACTACGACTTCACAGAACGGGGGACGATGCTGGGCGGAAGTCGAATCGTGTCCCTCCAGCCCCACACCGATTCTACGAAGATTCGCTTTCCGACGGAGCACTCCGATTCGTTGTACACGAGCGTGCAAGGCCAGTGGCAAGACCTGGACAACGGAAATATGCTCTTGGTTGAACGGGATGCCGGCAGGGTCGTGGAGGTGGCCCCCGACGGGCGGACGGTCTGGGAATGGGTGCACCCACAAACGGTCTGGGAAGTGCACTCCGACGAGCCGAGGGTTCCCATCGTTGCGGGCGCCCATCGCTACGACCTGTCGCGCAGGGAGGCGGCGTCCTGGTCCTGCTCATCGGCAGATTCGCTCCGGGCATCTGACACACAGGACGGCGTCTGGCACACAGGGCGGATGTTCGAATCGACCGGTCCGGTTTCTCCGTCGTAGGGACAGCCGCAACGAAGCGGAGGGGACATTGCCGCTCCATTAAATCTGAGCTCCCATGCATTGAACAGACACATGAGCAAGCTCTCCTTCGAGAAGGTCGCTTTTGCCGTCTCTGTTTTGCTTCTGGTGTTCCTTGCGGGATACTTTTCCCGTCAAAACGGATATTTTCCGGATCGTCTCATTCGCACGGTTCAGGAGAAGGCCAGCGACCTCTGGTATCGCCCGATCCTTACCACCCGCACCTACGACCGCGACGGCATACGGATGCCGCAACCGGAGAAAGTGCAGCCCGGGCTGACGTTCATCAATGCGCTATGGAACGACCCGGAGGGGCCGAGACCGGGGTTTAATCTGATTGACAGAGAGGGAAAAGTAATCCACAAGTGGCGCGTAGATCGAGAGACTCTTTTTCCGGATTCAGTCGATCTGCGAGGCAATCCGACACAGGCCAGTCTCCACGGTTCGTACCTGTTTCCGAATGGCGACGTGGTATTCAACTCGCAGTACATTGGTACGGTGCGCATCAATTCCTGTAGCGAGGTGCTCTGGCACTTGCCAGAAGGAGGTCACCATTCGGTTGCCCGGGCAGAGGACGGGAGTTTCTGGGTTTCGGGCACAAGTAAAGAGCTGCGCACCTCAAGTGAGAAGTATCCCGATGGATTCCCCGGTCTCGACGACCCGTTGTGGCTTCATCAGATCCATCACGTGAGCGCGGGGGGGGAGCTTCTCAAACGGATCAACGTACTCGATATCATCTATCAGAACGACCTTCAACGGTATATTGCCAAAGCGTACCAGCCCCAGGCCGGGGACGACCAGCCGCGAACGACGGACATTCTTCATCTCAACGACGTGGAGCCGCTTCCATCGTCGATGGCCGAGGAGTATCCGCTCTTCGAGGC